>JBGQIG010000367.1:0-3214 GCA_041498365.1 Terriglobia bacterium
CGCCGCAGAGGACAAGGATCCCAACAGCTGTCTGAACTATTTCCGGAAGTTGGTAAAGTTGCGGAAGGGCAATACCGTTCTGATTTACGGCAGGTACACGCTGCTCGACAAAGATAACCCGGACGTCTACGCCTACACCCGCGAATTGGACGGGAAGAAGGTGCTGGTCCTCCTGAACTTCAAAGACAAGCCAGCCTCGGCGAAGACGGGCCTCGACCTGAGCAAAGCTAAGGTCCTGCTGGGCAATTACTCGACGTCCCCTTCGTCAAACGCCGAGTTGCGACCCTATGAAGCTGTTGTTTACGAGTGGTAGAGCGTTTTTGTGGGGCCGCCCATCCGCAGCACAATCGCTGAACCGTGATTTCGTCTGCCCCTGCTAGACTGGCGCGGTGCGACGCCTGATCATCAATGCCGACGACTTCGGTCTCACCGCGGGCGTGAATCGTGGCATTGTGCAGGCGCACGAACACGGGATCGTCACCTCGGCCACCTTGATGGCCAATGGCCTGGCGTTTGACGAAGCGGTGGGTCTGGCACGATCCCATCCGCGATTGGGTGTGGGCTGTCACATCGTTCTGGTGGACGGTACTCCCGTTCTCCACGAAACACAGGTTCACAGCCTGGTGGATCCGGGCAGCCGGAACTCCGGCGCGCCGCGCTTCCGCCGGGGGATCGGCATGTTTGCCGCGCTCGCTCTGCTCGGCCGTCGGTTTCCCGACCAGATCGAAGCGGAAGCCACGGCTCAAATCGCCAAGCTACAATCGTGCGGAATTGCGGTCACTCATCTGGATTCGCATAAACACACGCACCTGTTCCCGCATGTGCTCCGGCCGCTGCTGCGTGCGGCGCGGGCCTGCGGCGTAAAGGCGATACGCAACCCGTTTGAGCGCGTCCACGGGTCCCTGTTGGCCGCGCGCCCGGGCTTGTGGCGGCGCTGGACAGAGGTTGGAATCTTGCGGAGTCTGGCGAAGCAATTTCGTGAAGCGGTGCGGCAAGCCGGCATGGTTACGCCCGATGGAAGCGTCGGGATTGTGGCTACGGGCGCGCTCGATGACCAGTTACTTTGCCTCATGGTGGAGCATCTTCCTGATGGAACCTGGGAGCTGGTTTGTCATCCTGGTTATAACGACGCTGATCTGCAGGGCGTTCACACCCGGCTTCGCGAATCTCGGGAGCAGGAGCTGCACATGCTGACCTCGCAGGCTACGCGCGATTTGTTGGCTGGAAAAGGGATTGAGGTTATCTCTTATCGCGATCTGGCGGTCGCGGGATGATTTCTTCATGTTTCCGGATGTTTCCAGAGACCACATGCCTTCCCAACATCAGGACTGAAACGATTACGCTATGATCTAATGCTAACCACTTATTAAGGTTGAGCGCGCTCACCATCGCATGCCGGAAAAGCCAGAGCCCCGCGTAGATGTAGACCTTCCGATCCGAGTGTTTGGGATGGGCGCGGACGGTCGTCCCTTTCTCCAGGATGCTCAGGCCCGCAATATCAGCGACCACGGCGCAAAGCTGTCCGGGCTGGAAAAGCAGTTAAAGCCGGGAGACGTCATCGGGGTACAGGTGGGCGAGAAGAAAGCCCGCTACAGAGTGATATGGGTGGTCGATGCCGGGCACTTGCAGAAAATCGAAGTTGGAGTGCAGCTGGTGGAGGGGCAGCAATGCCCCTGGCAAAAGGAGTTGGAGCGGACCCAGACGGTCGCCGAAACCAATGCGCCAAGCACCGCGCAAACGGGGAACAAGAGAAAGTTCCTGCGGCAACGGGTCCCCTTTTCCCTGGAAATACGCGATGAGCAGGGCATGAACATGAGGACGAAAGCTGCAGACATAAGCGGCCGCGGCTGTTATGTAGAGACCATGCTTCCCCTCCCCGTGGGAAAAGTCTTGCATATTACTTTGTGGTCGGATGCCGAAAGAATCACCACGCCAGCCATCGTCAGGACTTGCGATGGCGGAGTGGGCATGGGCCTGGAGTTCACGGGTCTCGACGAAGAAACTCGGGTTCGGCTGCAGCAGCAAGTTGAGGCTATGGCCGCCGAGTCCGGACTTTCCAAGAATGCGCAGGGAACCTTCTAGCCGGGACAATGCCGTGCCGTTATTCCGGCGCTCTGAGTCGCCCTAACGTCTTTTATATGGCTTTGAGTCTGGGTGCGAACTGCTCTTTCGCCCCTTCGGAGCTGGGCAATTTTCCAATTTTTCACCCACGGCTTGTGCCGTGGGCTGCATTATTGCGCCGCTTCGCGGCTAAGAGCGGGAGCCTTGTTTCACCGTGCTTCACAAATGCGAGTTCACCCACAGGACGATGCCCCACCCTCCCCGCGAGGCAAAATCTGAATCCCATCCGCGCGGCTGCCATCGAATGTGAAGAGCCAGAGGGTCCATCCAGAAGGGGCGGGCATGAAAATCGGGATCACGTGTTATCCGACCTACGGAGGCAGTGGCGTGGTCGCGACCGAACTGGGCCTGGAACTGGCGGAGCGTGGCCACGAAATTCACTTTATCTCCTACGCTCAGCCCATTCGTCTGACTGGCCCCCATCCAAATATTCACTATCATGAAGTGGAAGTCTCCCGTTACCCTCTGTTCGACTATCCTCCCTATGACCTGGCGCTGGCCTCACGCATGGCGGAAGTTGCCGAACTTTACGATCTTGATCTGCTACATGTGCATTATGCGATTCCGCATTCGGTGAGTGCTCTGCTGGCACGGCAGATGATGGCGGCTAAACCCCGGGGACGCAAACTTCCGTTCGTGACCACGCTGCACGGCACTGACATCACACTGGTCGGACTCGATCGCTCCTATCTGCCCATCACCCGCTTCGCCATCGAGCAGAGCGACGGAGTTACCGCCATCTCGCAATACCTGCGGGAGCGCACCTTGCGGGAGTTCGATATTCGGAACCACATCCAGGTGATTTACAACTTCGTCAATTGCGACGTGTATTGCAGAGGCGACCAGGTTTCGGAACTCAAACAGGAGTATGCGCCTAACGGTGAGCGCCTCTTCGTACATCTGTCCAATTTTCGTCCAGTGAAGCGCGTGACTGACTGTGTCGAGGTCTTTGACCGGGTGCGTAAGCAGATCCCTTCCAAGCTGCTGATGATCGGTGACGGTCCCGACCGTTCGCGCGCAGAATGGCTGGCGGTGCAGAAGGGCATTCACAACGACGTGATCTTTCTAGGTAAGCAGGACCAGGTGCAGGAGA
>JBGQIG010000368.1:0-3193 GCA_041498365.1 Terriglobia bacterium
CCTTCGGGCTTAATGCCGAACATTTCTCCCAGACGGTCCACATCCATGTTGCCGGGCACGATGTAGGAATTGTCGTTCTCGCGGATCACTTCCATTTTCTCGTGCTCGTCCCGGATTTCTCCGACAATTTCTTCCACCAGGTCTTCGATCGTCACCAGGCCTGCCACTCCACCGTATTCGTCCACCACAATGGCCATACGAATATTGTTCTGCTGCATCTCACGCAGCAGATCGCTGACCAGTTTGCTCTCGGGCACAAAATACACATCGCGACGCATGATCGTGTCCACGGTACGGGTGCGGGCTTCGGTGTCGGGCACCTGCAATACATCCTGGGCAAAGACAATTCCTACAATGTTGTGGATCGTTCCCTCGAAAACCGGCACGCGGGAAAAAGGCTTGGTCCGCAGCAGTTCAATGAACTGCTCGACCGTTGTGTTGGTCGGAACAGCCACAATTTCCGGCCTAGGCTTCATCGCCTGATGGACAGTTTTCTCGCTGAACTCCACCACCGACTGGATCAGGTCACGGTTGCTTTCATCCAGGATGCCTTCCTCCTGACCGGCTTCAATGAGGGCATCCACCGCTTCCGACTGGGTCTCGGGCGTTTCCTCCGAGTTTTCTTTGGTCAGGGCCGTGACTGATTGCAAAAATCCCAGCACCAAGGTTACCGGAAGCACGATGTAAATCAGCACTCGAAGCAACACCGCGCAACGGGCCAGCCATTCGCCTCTGGTCCTCGAAAAGAAAACGAACGGCAGAAAACGGTTAAACAAGATGACGATGAGCACGAGGCTAAGCGTGGCCTGCAGCATCTCGTACACGCTCCAGGCACGGTCACGGAACACCGCAAAACCCACCAGCATGGCAATTGCGGCCATGATGATTTGCGTCAGCACCGCCATGGAGAGCGCGGCGCGTGGCCGGCTCACTCCCAGTTTCGGCTCGACTTTTTGCTCGAAGGCGGCAATGTTGTCCTGGAACTCCCGCGAGAGGAATTTGCCGATCTCGGTGTAAACGCGGTCCGCGTAGGAAACCAGGGTCAGCAGACAAAGCAACAAGAGGAGCGCGGCTGCGATGGCGTAGTTCATCAGGTTCGTGACCGCGTTCGGGTTCGACCCGACTGGCGGGGTGTGGCGCGGGCACCCCCGCCCGCGGCCTTTTTCCGTGAAATCCCCGACAGCCCGGTGTGACTCAGGCTTTCATTTCTCTCAATCAATCCCACCGGCAGACCCAGCGGCTGCCGCAAATTCGCTTCCCGGCCCGCCATCCGGCCATGATCGTTCTCGTGATCGTATCCCGCGAGGTGCAGCACTCCGTGGAGAACCAGAATCTTGATTTCCTTTGCCACGGAATGGCCGAGTCGGCGCGCGTTCTGTCGCGCGATGTCCGCTGAAATCGCAATATCACCCGCCAGGCCGTTAACGAAGCCCGGGCCGGGCTCAAATGAGAGCACGTCAGTGGGCCGGCCCTTCCCACGAAATCGCCGGTTCAGCGAGCGCAATTCGAGGCTGCCGGTCACCAACACGTTAACCACGCCCCTGAGCTTAACGGCACGGCTCGCCCGCGCCACAAACTTTGCCAAAGCGGTGTCGCTCAACCCCGCCACGGGTTTTCTAAAAATAACCAAGCTCTTCTTTGCGCCCTTAGAGGTATTTCTTAGCGTTCTTTGCGGTTAAAGTCTTTTCCTATCCAACTCCAAAAACAAACAGGAGGGCCACATTGAGGCGCCCTCCTGTTCAATCTTACCCGCTCTACTCGTTGGTTTCTACTCCCGCGGGCGGCACGCTGTTCTTATCCTGGGGCGCCATCTCGGTACCATTCGCCTTGCCATTCGCCTTGGATTCCTGCAGTGAGACTTCCTCCGCTACTTTGGCCTTGTGCTCGTCGTAGGCGCGGATGATGCGCTGCACCAACTGGTGGCGCACCACGTCGGTATCGTCGAAATATGCGAAGGTCAACCCCTCGACGTGCTTGAGAACATCTGCCGCCTCCAGCAGGCCGCTGCGCCGCGCATTGGGCAAATCAATCTGGGTGACATCGCCGGTGATCACCGCCTTGGAGTTAAATCCCAGGCGGGTGACGAACATCTTCATCTGCTCGGAAGTCGTGTTCTGCGCCTCGTCCAGGATCACGAACGAATCATTCAACGTGCGCCCACGCATGAACGCAATGGGCGCGATCTCGATCACATTCTTCTCCAGGTAGCGATCCACTTTCTCAGGTTCAAGCATGTCATAAAGCGCGTCGTACAACGGACGCAGATAAGGATCGATTTTGTCCTGTAAGGTTCCCGGCAAAAATCCCAGGCGCTCGCCTGCTTCGACTGCCGGGCGCGCCAGAATAATCCGGTTCACCCGTTTGGACAGTAAAGCGGAAATTGCCATGGCCACGGCCAGGTAGGTCTTACCCGTTCCCGCCGGCCCGATCCCGAATACCATGTCGTGGCTCTCGATAGCCTCAAGGTAACGGCGCTGGTTCAGGCTTTTGGGTTGCACCGTCCGCCGTCCGAACGAGCGTTGGCGCCCCGCTTCTGCAAGGCCGCGCAGCGTAGTTTTGGGGTCGGCCAGCAGCACGCGCAGCATGCTGCCCAGATCGCCATTGTTGAAGCTGTGTCCCGAACGCTGCAGGTAATCGTAGTCGGCAAAGACCAGCTCGGCCCGGGCAACGTCGCGCGCCGCCCCTTCCAGTTCGATGGAATCCGATCGCAAGTCAATATTGATGTTCAGGCCGTCTTCCAGCAGGCGCAGATTCTCATCGCGCGTGCCAAACAGGGTCTCGATATTAGGAGTGATTTCAATGCTCTTCTTCATTCAGTGTTTGGCGCTTCCTCCGGCGCATTGGATGCAAAGTTGCGTGCGTAAGGACGGGTCCTTGACCCGTCTCGCTCTCCCCGGCGCTGGCAGGAACACTTCTGCCCTTGCGCGCACAAGCGATTCTCATGTCTGGAGATGGAACCAGCCGAGGGTGCTCGCCCCGAGGTGCAAGCAACTACCATTAAGATAAAGCGTACCCCTGCTCGCGGACCGGAGTCAATGGCGACGAAACCGCCTGAATATCGTTGGGGTTAGAGGCTGCCGAAGCTAAAATTGCAACCCTCCCTGACTCCAGATATCATCCGGGCCACGATGAGACTGACTTACGCTTTCCTGCCCCTAGTGTTGACCACCCTCACCTTTGCCCAGGCTCCAGC
>JBGQIG010000369.1:0-3181 GCA_041498365.1 Terriglobia bacterium
CACAACGGCACCGCCGCAGCCGCAGAGTTCCAGAAGTTTCTCGACCATCGCGGCATCGTGCTAAATTTCTCTCTCGGAGCACTGGGCCATCTCGGCCTCGCCCGCGCATTCGTTGTCTCCGGCGATACTGCGAAAGCCAAAGCCACCTACCAAGACTTCTTCGCCCTCTGGAAGGACGCCGACCCCGACGTCCCCATCCTGAAGGAAGCCAAGGCGGAGTACGGGAGGCTGCAATAGCCTCTCCTCAGTGTTAGGCGTTGCGGTTGACCTTTCTTTGCTGTCCGACCTAACATTCCCACAAGTGTCCACGCCCTCCCAACCCGTGGGTCAGACGGTTTCCCATTACCGCATCCTCCGTAAGATCGGCGGTGGGGGTATGGGTGTGGTGTACGAGGCTGAAGACCTGAAGCTCGGTCGCCACGTCGCCCTGAAGTTTCTTCCCGACGAACTCGCCAACGACGCACAAGCTCTCAGCCGTTTTCAGCGGGAAGCCAAAGCTGCATCCTCCCTCAACCACCCGAACATCTGCACGATCCATGAAATCGACGAGTCCGATGGGCGAACCTTCATCGCCATGGAACTGCTGGAGGGGCAAACACTCCGGCATCGGATCAGTGGCAAGCCGCTGGAGATCGAAACGGTGCTCGATCTAGGCCTCCAGATCGCAGATGCGCTGGATGCGGCACACTCGAAGGGAATCATTCATCGCGATATAAAGCCGGCGAACATCTTTATTGCCACCAGCGGACAGATCAAAGTGCTCGACTTTGGCCTGGCAAAACTGCTACGGGATCAAAGGCTGGCGACCAGCGAAGGCACTCCCATTGAAGATTCGCTAACCGCGGTTGGGCTTATTCCCGCCGGGACGGCGGTTTACATGTCTCCGGAGCAGGCGCGCAGCGAGGAGCTCGACCCGCGAAGCGATCTATTCTCTTTCGGCGTCGTGCTCTACGAAATGGCCACGGGGCAGAAGCCATTTACCGGGACGAATGTGGTTACCACTCTGGACGCGGTGCTGCACCAGAAACCTCCGGCGCCTCGCTCTCTGAATCCCTCTTTGCCCACTGAATTGGAAGGCATCATCGGCAAGGCGATGGAGAAGGATCGCACCCAGCGCTACCAGACCGCGACAGTGATCAAGGCAGACCTGCAACAGCTAAAGAAAGAGACAAAATCGGGGTTAACCTGGACGGGACCGCGCGGCACGCGGTTGCACGTCGTCACCCACAATTTCCAGCGCAGCGGCAAGCAACAAACCTATCTCCTGTTGGGAGTGAGCGCGCTACTGATTACGGTGCTGGCTGCGTTTGGCGCGTGGTGGTTCAGACAGCGGAGCAGCGCGGGCGGAGCAGCCAAGAACACAATTGCCGTGCTCCCGCTGCAGAACATCAATGGCGATTTCAGCGTGGACTATCTGCGTTTCGCTCTCGCCGACGAAATCGTCAATGTGCTGACCTATTCGCGCGGGCTGGACATACGCCCCTCTTCCGTCACCCGAAAATACGTGAGTGCAGACCTCGACCCGCAGCAGGTGGGCCGCGAGCTGCGCGTGGCCAATATTCTGACCGGGCACTTCTTGAAGCAAGGCGAGCGCCTGCTGATCACGCTGGAAGCCACGGACGTAAACAGCGACAGGCTACTCTGGCAAACCAACTTCAACGTGCCGAGCCAGGACCTCATTGCTATGCAGGAGAAGCTCGCGACGCAGGCCCGCCAGGGGCTACTGCCGATTCTGGGCGCGAGCAGTGGTTTTATCGACACCGGCACGAAGCCGAAAAACCCGGAAGCCTACGACCTTTATCTGCACAGTCTCGCCCTGCCCCATGACCCTGCCCCCAACAAGGACGCGATCGCAGTGCTGGAACAGGTAGTAAAAACGGATCCGGACTACGCGCCGGCTTGGGAACAACTCGGGCTGCGGTACTACTACGATGCGACCTTCTCTGATGGCGGAGAGGAGATGTTCCAACACTCCAACACTTCTTGTGAGCGTGCGTTGGGTCTCGATCCCAATCGCATAATTGCGGCTAGCCAACTGATCACCAACCGCGTGGAGCGTGGCGAGCTGGGCAAGGCCTACGAGGGAGCTACGGCTCTGGTCAAGCGCCTTCCGGACAGCGCTCTGGCTCACTTCACATTGGGCTACGTTTTTCGTTACGCCGGAATGTTGGAAGACTCTGCGCGCGAATGCGACAACGCCTTGGCGCTCAACCCGGCTAACTATCAGCTTCGTTCATGCGCCTGGGTGTTCATGCAACTGGGCCGAACGGAACGCGCCCGGGATTTCCTGCGGCTGGACACGGGTTCGGAATGGGCAGCTTGGGTCACACCCAATCTGCTTTTGCGTGAGGGTAAGATCAACGAAGCACGGGAAGCGGCGAAGCAGATGTCTTCCAATCCTCGTTACCACCGCGATCTCATGGAGGCCTGTCTCCAGCCACAGCCACCGGCCAACATCGACAAAATCGTGCAGGAGACCGAGGTGTCAACCCTCGCCGAGGCCGACCCCGAGGAGTGGTACCACCAGGGATCTCTTCTGGCGTACTGCGGTAAGAAAGACACCGCGTTCCACATGTTAAGGATGGCCATCCAACAGAATTACTGCTCCTATTCCAACCTGCTCTCAGATCCGCTGGTCAGAAATCTGCATAGCGACCGGAGTTTTGATGAAGTGCTGACCGCTGCGCATAATTGCCAGCAGGCCGTTCAGAAAACCGGCACGCGGCAGGCCCAATGATTCGGCAATTTGGGCACTCGATCTCGGCCGAGGAAAGACGCCGACCCCGACATCCCTATCCTGAAGGAAGCCAAGGCGGAGTACGCGAAGCTGAAGTAGCCAGCTCTGAGCGTCGCAAAAAAGCGGTGCTCCCGCCAGGATGCACCGCCCTTCTCGCTGCTACACCCTCACAGCGAAGCGACGATTTTGCGATATTCCCCTTCGGTAAAGGCTTTCATAGTTTGGGTGATCACGTTGCCCAGCGCTCCCGTGGCCAGCATGAATTTCGCGCTCGCCTCATCATTGGGAAATTCCGAGATGAGAACGGCGTCGTACTTTCCCATGGTCAAGTACCAGGCGTGAATCTTTCCTCCCGCTTTCTCTGCAGCCTTCTTGGCAGCGTCGAGCCGCGCCGGGCTCTCCTTGATTTTTGCGACTCCTTGTTGGGTGTAGCGGATCAGCGTA
>JBGQIG010000370.1:0-3169 GCA_041498365.1 Terriglobia bacterium
AGGAATAGCACCATGATGCCGCCGGCATACAGGATGATCTGAACGCCAGCTACGAAGGGAGCGTACAACATCAGGTAGAGGCCGGCCTGGGCGAGCAGTCCGAGAATCAGCGCCAGCGCGGAATGCACCGGGTTCTTGCGCGTGATCACGGCCACGCCGCTCAGCACGGTGAGCGCGGACAAGAAATAGAAGAAAAATGTTGTGGCTACTGGAGCCATAATCTTTTCTCAAGCCATTCGGCAAAACTCGCCGAGCCTTGCTCGGCCGGGCGGGTGGGACACCCGCCCCTACGTAATTCTTGGCTCTTGCTCAGACCAGCACCCCCACAATGGCCGTGAGGATCAGAACCGCAATTCCCAGCGGCAGCAGCACCTTCCATCCCACTTTCATCAACTGATCGAAGCGGTAGCGCGGGAATGTGCCACGATACCAGATGTACATGTACATCGAAGTTGCGACCTTCGCGATGAACCAGAAAATATCCTGGACACGGTCGCGCACCGGAGGGATGAACAGGACCACCCCGATGAGGGCCAGGACCGCGCCGAATCCACCCAGGCCGACGGTCTGAACCCGGAAGTATGGATGTTTCGGCATGCGCGCGGTGTTGTAGAAGGTCATCGCAGCAAGAAGCAGAAACGTCAGCCCCGGAAACAGGGAGAACACCAGGTCCCAGGTTTCTCCGCTCAATGCGTTTGGGAAGGGTCGCATCCAGCCGCCCAGCCACAAGGTAACTGCGATGGAAGAGACCGCGATCATGGCCGAATACTCCGCCAAAAAGAAGAGCGACCAGCGGAAGCCGCTGTATTCGGTATGAAAGCCGGCGGTTAGTTCGGACTCGGCTTCCGGCAAATCGAAAGGAGCGCGATTAGTTTCCGCCACCATGGCTACCGCGAAGATGAAAAATGCGATCAGCCCCAGGGGGAAAAACTTGAAGATGAACCAGACATGCTGCGCCTGTTGTGCCTGAACGATTCCGATCATGCTCAGGGTGCCGACGCCTTCCTTATTGAGGCTCGTCATCAGTACAGCAGAAACCACGGCCAGGCCCATGGCAATTTCGTAGGAAACCATTTGCGCGCTGGAGCGCAGCGCGCCCATCAGAGGATAGTGCGAGTTTGAGGCCCAGCCGGCCATCACCACACCGAGAACGCTCAATGACGAAACGCCGAGCATGAAGAGCACGCCGATATTCATGTCCGTAACGGCATGGGTAGGGCCGAAGGGCACGACAATAAAGACGGTGAAGGCGGTAATGACGACGATCAGCGGCGCCACCCAGAAGACGAAGGGGTCGGCCTCGGCGGGCATGATGTCTTCTTTAATGAGCAACTTGATGGCGTCGGCAACGGGCTGCAGCAAGCCATGCGGTCCCACTCTCATGGGGCCCAGGCGAACTTGCATGTGGGCGAGAATTTTCCGCTCCAGCCAGTTCATGGCGATCACGGCGACAGACAGGCCCAGAAAGATCAAAACTATGTAGACGAAGGCCCAGAACATGTTGCCGGCTGAGCCTGGCGTGGTGTCGCTCTTGAGATAGGAAGTGATGTAATCGAGCATCAGCGATCCACCTCGCCCAGAACGATGTCCAGGGTCCCGATGACCGCGATCACGTCAGCCACGAGCGCCCCGCGCACCATCATGTCCAGAGCCTGCAGGTTTACAAATGACGGCGGACGCACTCGCACCCGGTAGGGTTGTGTCGATCCGTCACTCACGATGAAATAGCCGAGCTCCCCTTTGGGGGCCTCGATCGAGTGATAGATCTCGCCCACGGGCGGCTTCATCACTTTCGGAATCTTGGCCATGATCGGGCCGTCGGGAATTTTGCCGATTGCCTGGTCGATAATGCGCAGCGATTGCCTCATCTCCTGCATGCGCACGATATACCGGTCGTAAGTGTCACCGTTTTGCCCAACGGGAATCTCGAAGTCGAAGTCAGCGTAAGCGGCGTAGGGTTGGGCTTTGCGAAGATCCCATTTCACACCGCTGGCGCGCAGCACCGGTCCGGTCACACCCAGTGCGATGCATTCTCTTGCGGAAATCTTACCCACGTCTTTGGTGCGTTCCACCCAGATACGGTTTGTGGTGAGGAGTTCTTCGTACTCGCCAATCTTTGGTGCAACGAAATCGAGGAACTTCTTTACTTCGCGCTCAAAGCCCTCGTAGGTTTCGTAGACGCATCCGCCGATGCGGAAGGCGTGCGTGGTCAGGCGGGCGCCGCAGTATTTCTCGAAAATCTTTAGAATTTCTTCCCGGTCGCGAAAGGTATAGAAGAGCGGGGTGATGGCGCCGATATCGAGCGCGTGCGTACCCAGCCATAGCATGTGGCTGGCCAGGCGGTTCAGCTCGGTAAGGATCACGCGAATGTATCGGGCGCGGGGCGGAGCTTCCACATTGAGAAGCTTTTCGACGGCTTCGCAGTAGCCCAAGCCGTTCGATACGGCCGCCACATAGTCCATGCGATCCACGTAGGGATTGAACATGGTGTAGGTGCGGTGCTCGGCAATCTTCTCCACCCCGCGATGGAGATAGCCGATCACGCATTCAGTGCCCAGGACTTTTTCACCATCCAGTTTCAGGATCACGCGCAGTACGCCGTGAGTGGCCGGGTGTTGCGGACCCATGTTGATGATGAGCTCGCTGGAATCGAGAAAAGTCTTCTCGTGCCGCTCCAGTTCCAGGTGGGAAGTCCGGTCGGTCATTGCCCGCTCTCGATCCCCAGGTTGATCTGCACCCACTCCTGATCCTGCTGAATGATGCCGTAGTCTTTGCGAAGAGGATGGCCCTTCCAGCCGTCCGGCAGCAGAATGCGTCTCAGGTCGGGATGTCCCTCGAAGCGGATGCCGAACATGTCGAACACTTCGCGCTCAAGCCAGTTGGCGGCTGGCCAGATGGGGACGACGCTGGGCACGGCTTCCCCGTCGGCGTACGCGGCCTTGACTCGAATACGATCATTGTGAGGGAAGGAATAGAGGATCCAGACTACTTCAAACTGTTTCTCCCGGTCCGGATAATGCACGGCGGTGATGTCCACGCAATAATCGAACTGCTCCTGGTCGCGGAGGACCTGCAGCAACTCGGGAATGAGCGACGAATCCGCGACGATATATTTCTGGCCGAGGTAGGTAACGGTCTCGCGAAGGCCGGACCCGTGCTGGCCTCGGAG
>JBGQIG010000371.1:0-3159 GCA_041498365.1 Terriglobia bacterium
AAATACATACAGGTAGGGGATGAAGTAAACAATCACGGTCATGCTGGCCAGCACGTCGTACGCGCCCTTGACATTGGTTCCGGCCTGTCCGAGAAAGATAAACAGTATCCCGACAAAATATTGTATGAGCAGCGAAATCCAAGGCGTCTTCCAGCGCGGATGGAGCGTCCCGAACGCCGGCGGCAGAAAATGGTCAATGCCTGCGACGAAGGGCAACCGGGCCACCGCGGCCAGGTAGGCGGCGGCCGCGCCGACGTTGCTGAGCGCGATTAGGAATGCCGCCAGCGGCAGCGTCCAAAAATATCCCACCCGCTCGACCGTCTTCGCGATGGCCTGTACCAGGCCCTGCAAGTTGCTGACTTCTGTCGATGGCAGCGCCACCAGCACGCCCACGGTTCCAATGATGTAGCAAAACGCCACCGTGATTCCCGCCGCAAACACCGCCCAGGGAATAGTACGGCGCGGATTCTTGATCTCCCCGCCCAGGAATGAGCCGGTTTCACATCCTCCGAAGGCGAATACCAGCAACGACCAGAAAATGATGTCCTTGAAGTGAATGCTCGGCGTCATGGCGTGCAGGGTAAACGTGTTCGCCGAACCAAAGCGATGCCATGCGATTCCGCCCATTACGATTACGATCACCGCTGGAATCCACATCGCCACCGCGCCCAGGTTGTGCAGCCATTTACCAACGTCCAGTCCGACGACGTTCACTACGGTGGCGAGGGTCAGCGTCAGCAGAGAGAAAATGATGTAGAAGGTTGCGTCGTTCGAGAGATGTCCCCAGGCGCCCTGCCGCATGTAAATCACGTTGCTGGCGGCGAAATAAAGCACAGCGGGAAAATACGGCAGATTGCTGGTCCAGTAAGCCCACGCCGACATGAATCCGGAAAAATCTCCGAACGCCTTCTTGCTCCAGACGTAAAGCCCGCCCTCGTCGGGATAGCGCGAAGAAAGTTCCACTACGGAAAAGGCCAGCGGGATGTAGAAGACGAGCCACGCGCCAATCCAGATGACGATCGAGCTGGGTCCGGCAGCCGCAGCGGTGGCAATCCAGCGCAGGCTGATGCCGGTAACCACGTAGAACAGTACGAGATCGCGGAAGCCCATGACCCGCTTGGGCTGGTTGGGATCCTCAGTTTCGCTGGCGGAAAGGCCGGGGGAGAGCGAGCTGATATTTCCAGGTTGGCCAGCGGCAGGCTCTGAGTAGGACATTCTGTGTCCTCGGTGGTAAATCCAAAAAATTCGCTGGCCTGAACCACTGAGGACACAGGGGACACGGAGGCACCCTGGCTACGTGGTTGCTCTCCGGTTCGTCCGCTTCCAGTACAAGTACCCTGGCACACCGATCAGCACGATCACGGTTCCCCAGAACGCCTCAGTGGGACGAGTAATGATGGTGTTCAGCGTCCAGGCGGCGCCGATCAGTACGTAGATCCCGGGCAACCAGGGATATCCAGTACAGCGGTACGGGCGTGGGATGTCCGGGCGCTTCCAGCGCAGGATGAACAGCCCGAGCACGGTCAGAGTGTAAGACAGGACCATCCCGTAGATCACGTAGGTATAAAGCTGGTCGTAGCGGCCGCTGAGGGTGAGCATCGATGCCCAGAGTCCCAGTCCGATCAGGCTGAAGGCTGGAGTGCGCCACGTGGGATGGATTTGCGCCATGCGCCGAAAAAAGACGCCGTCCTGCGCCATAGCCAGGCAGACGCGCGCGCCGGAAAGCGTGCAGGTGGCGGCGGCGCTGAAGCAGGAGATAGCGATCATGGCCGAGAGCCAGAGAGCGGCGCGGGGCGAGAAAAGTGCCGCAGCGGCTGCGTGGGCGATGGTTTCATGCTTCGCGATTTCCGAAAGTGGCAGGGCATAAACGTAGGTCATGTTCATCGCCATGTAGATCACGCCCACCGCAAGCACACCCAACACCATGGCCAGAGGCACATTGCGGCGTGGATCCTTGACTTCGCCCGCAACCCATGTGATGTAGACCCATCCGTCGTAAGCCCAGAACACGGCAATGAGTCCGACCCCCAGGGCGGAGACAAATGGTCCCGGGCTCAGACCGAGGTTGAGTCCAACGCCATGTCCGCTGAAGTTCGTCCAATGGCCCTTTCCGATGGCGAACCCTAAAATCACGAAAGCCGTCATGGCCACGAACTTCGTCCAGGTAGAAACATTCTGCAGAAGAGCTCCCCAGCGTAGGCCGAACACGTTCACTAGAGTGAGAACGGCAATCAGCAGCAGCCCGACCATGTGAGCACGGGTGAAGGTGATGCCGAGCACAGAAAACATCACGTGCTGCTGCGAGATCACGGGAAAGATCTGCCCCATATAGGCGGCGGAGGCCACCGAGAGAGCAGCAATGGTGCCGCCATTGGCGACCGCAAAGAGCATCCATCCATACAGGAAGGCGACCAGGTCGCCGTAGGCCTCACGCAGATACACGTACTGCCCGCCGGAGTAGGGAAACATGGAGCCGAGTTCAGCAAAGGCGGCGCAGGCAAACAGCGAGATCACGGCGCCCAAGACCCAAACCAGCAGAAACAGGGCCGGATGGGGTAGCGGGCCGGCGATGTCTTTGGCGGTGAGGAAAATGGAAGAGCCGATGATGCCGCTGACCAGTAGCAGCACGGAGTCCAAGAGGGAGAGCCCGCGAACCAGACTGGGTTGAGACTCAGACTGCGCGGCAGACGACGGAAAAATCGACGGCAGGCTCATTTGTTATCCCATTCCCAGTTCATCGGGCGATTCCAGCGGAGTTCCACAGCGTCGGCAAATGACGGCGGAGCAGTCACCGCAAGTGAGTGGATCGGTAACTTCCTGGCTGCACCGGGGGCAGTACAGTGGCTCCGGGTCAGGTTCCGTCTGCGGGTTTGGCGCCATGAGGACGGCAAATGTAGCATAGACGTAGCGCCCTCGTCCCCGTAACTCTTTGGGCTTCGATAGCTGATCGGCGGGCGGGCCGCCCGCCCGACAGCCGGCCAGACGCCGGCGCTACAGGACCATGGCAGATAAACCGACAACTCCTGATGAGAAGCTGCAGCGTGAGTTCAATCGCTGGGCGCAGGCCGGCGAAGGCGAGAAGATGGAACGGCATCACCTCGACATCACCGAAAAGACTATTCGGATGATGGATCTGCGGCCGGGCGAGCGCGTGCTCGA
>JBGQIG010000372.1:0-3131 GCA_041498365.1 Terriglobia bacterium
CGAGATCGCGGATGGGAAAGCCGCTGATGATGTCGCGGACCGCGCCTCCGGTCAGGTAAATGTTCATACCGGCGGCGCGCGCTATGTCTTGTACCAGGGTGACGCCGCGCTGCTGATCCGGCGTCAGCCGGATTTCCATGGTGTATATGTAGTCAGCCATGCTTTCTAGGAACGCCGCTTCACAATCCGGTGCGCTACAACTGAGAGTAAGTTTTCCACAGGCTGAACCTTTGGAAGACAAACTGCTCCCGTCGCTTTGATGTAAGTGACTCTATCGAATAGGCTTAGACTACACGAGATAGGACGCGGCAAGCTACAGAAAATAACACAACGTTTACGATTTGGCTACAAGGAACATACAACCAGCCCGCTTTTTAGCGGAAAGGTGCGAGAATCTGCCTGAGCTTAGCGGCGGAAAGCCCAGAAAACAGTCGTCGGTCCTCAGTCTTCAGGACTTGCTGACGGCTGATGACCGAAGACTGACGACTGATCTCTCATGCCCTCAACCCACAAAAAAGTCGTGGTCCGGAAGATGGACCGGGATTCGATCAACGGGCATGTTGCGCCCGCCCACTTCGTGCGCGAAGGCAAGCTCGAACTGCTGAACACCTCCGGCAACGTGGTCGCGATCGATTTGAAGGACATCAAGGCGGTGTATTTCGTCCGCGAGTTCGGCGATTCCGAGTCGCTCAGCCGCAAGACCTTCACCAGCCGCCCTCGCACCGAAGGACTCTGGGTGCGCCTGAAGTTTAAGGACAACGAAGTCCTCGAAGGCATGATGCCTAACGACCTCAGCCTGACCACGGCCGAGGGTTTTCTCATCAACCCACCCGATCTGCGCTCCAACACGCAACGTATCTTCGTGCCTCGCACCGCGCTGGAGTCACTCACCGTGCTGGCGGTGATCGGCGCCACTCGCCGCCGCCGCAAAGTCGCCCCTACCGACACCCGGCAAGTACAGTTGTTCGGAGAGTGAGATGGCCGGCGTCCGACTTCAGCCGTCGGACCTCAAGCCTTCAGACCCCGGGCGTCAAGACAGCAGCGCGTCGGACTCGACGTCAATCCTCGGGCGTAAGACCGCAAGGCGTCGGAATTCGACCTCTGGCCTCAAGCGTCGGGAGGAGGACGCGCCCCGGAGGGGCGCTTGATAGTAGCCCGGCGATTTATCGCCGGGTGCGGACCGCTATCGAATGCGTCCCGGAGGGACGCCTGAAACCACCTCAGCTTTTCGGTCGCCAGTCGGAATTGACGCAGCGGGGCCTACTTGGTGACCGTGGGCTTCGGTTTACCTTGCGTCCTCAGGATCTCACCGATGAGAAACAAGTCGGTAAGCAGGGCGCGAAGATGGATCGACGCGTTCAAGTTATCGATCAACTGGGAACTGATAACAGGTTGAGCGAGAACAAGTTCGAGAGCAGCTAGCGAGTCATCCGCATCGCGATCCAACACCGCAATGAAAGCCTGGTATGCCCCAGCCGGTTCGAGCCCTTCCTCTTTCACTGCCGCGGCACAGCTCTCCGCCATGCCGGTCAACGCTTTGACGGCGCGACCCAGGAATCCGCGGAGCTGACCGCCCGCCTGGCTGCCTTCATCACTTGGGAGCCCTTGGCCAGCATAGGCCAGCATGAACTCGTAGCACTCTTCGATGGCATCACACCGCTCTGAGAACGCAACCGGCATCTCAGTAGCCTCGCTGCCCCGTAGAAGATGAACCTGAAGTCTCGACTACCCAACGCTCTGGATCGTGCTCTTTCAGGTAAAACTCACGGCTCATGGTGCCGACGATCATCGACGCAGTAATGGGGAGCTTCTCAGGCCGGATGGCAAAATAAACGTGTACGACCACCAGGGTGATAAGTCCCACGCCCGCCAACCCGTGCAGCACATACATCAGGCCCCAGGTCATGTCGCTGAACAAATAAGGATTGCGCGGAAAGAATATGGTGCGGACGCGGAACATCATGAACACACCGGTCAGAATCACTGACATCCCGGTCACGATGATGGCGCCATGGTAGAGCTTGTTTTCTAGCGGATACTTGGCGAATTTCCGCGGCAAGCCGGAGGACTTGCCCATGAAGCGCTGGACCCGCTTCCATGCGTCCTCGAGATCGGCCCGGTCCGGCCAGATGGACCAGAAGTCCAAATAAAAAGATGCGTGGATGATGTGAAAAATAATGGAAATGGTCAACACCGTGCCCGCAATCCAGTGATAGGTGACCCAGTCGAACTGGACGCCCACCCTGGGCAAGAATGCGGTAAACAGAAGGGTGAACATGGACGCGGCCATGATCCAGTGAAAAAGCCGGGCCGCGAGCGAGTGCCTCGAGATGCGCTCGGGCAACTTCGCCGCAACCTTTGCGGACGCGTCGGCTGCAAACTCTTTTTCCTTGGCGAAATACCGGATGTAGATAGCGTGAACCACAAGGAACAGCAGCCCCGCGATGAGCGCGACCCAGATCAGAAACCACGCGATGTGAATCGGCACGTTCTGTCCCAGGGGACTGATCGCCCACTCTATGATGCCCATGCTGCCTCCTGCACTCCGCTGATAGCGCGCTTCACCAGGTTCCGCATCAGCGGGATTTTGTAGGCGTTGAACTGCAGCGGGACGGCGCCCTGGACCGCCAGTTTTCCCGCCATTTCTCCAGTTGCGGCGCTTCGCTGTTTGCCGCGCACGGAGTCTTCCACCGCCTTCAGCCGCAGTGGCCGCGCGGCCGCGCCGTTTACCGCGATGCGAATGTTCTGAATCGTGTCGCCCGACAACCTCATGGCCGAGGCCACGTTCAACAAAGGAAAGTCCCACACATTCCGGTCCCGCACTTTCTCAAAATAGAACTGCGCGCCCGCCCAGGTGGAGGGAATACGAATGGCGGTGAGCAATTCCCCGGGTTGCAGGATGTTCATGCGCGTGATGTCAATTTCCGGGCCGACGAAATAATCCTCGGCATCGAGCACGCGCTCGCCTTTGGGTGTGCGCACCACGAACTTGGCGTCCAGCGCGATCAGGGCCGGCGATGAATCGGATGGATTGACCGCCACACAGCGTTCGGCGTGCAAAATCGCGTGCTCACGATTTCTGCCCACCGGCGTGTCGGCGTAGCAGATATTTCCACCGGCGCGGTAGCACG
>JBGQIG010000373.1:0-3126 GCA_041498365.1 Terriglobia bacterium
GAACGCAAGCGGCGGAGCACTGTCATTCTGGAATCATTTCGCATCGTGCATCTGCACTCCCGCAAGCCGGGCCAGATCTCAGGCGGCGAGCGGCAGAGAGTTGCTCTGGCCCGCGCCCTGGTGATCGACCCCGCAATCCTCCTCCTCGACGAACCGCTGGCCGCGTTGGACGCAGCCACCAAGTCCAGAATCGTCGACGACCTGCGTGCCTGGAATCAGGAGCATCGCATCCCTGTCGTTTACGTAACTCACAGCCGGGAGGAAGTCTTTGCCCTAGGCGAGCGTGTGATCGTGCTGGAAAATGGCCACGCGATCGCACAGGGGACTCCCCACCAGGTGATGACCGCGCCCCGGGTGGAAACCGTGGCACAGTTGGCTGGCTTCGAGAATATTTTCGACGCCACGGTGACTGCCGCCCACGAAGAACGCGGCACCATGACGTGCCAGTTGGCTGGAAGCAACGTTGAGCTGGAGACACCCCTGGTGCGAGCGGATGTGGGTTCGGTGTTGCGGGTGGGAATCCGCGCCGGCGACATTCTGCTGGCTTCTCTTCCACCGAGCGGATTGAGCGCACGCAACGTGATTCCCGGCCGAGTGGTGTCCCTGGCCCAGCGCGACGTGATGGTGGTAGCGAAAGTGAATTGCGGCATCGAGATGGAAATTCATCTCACGCTGGCAGCCCGCGATTCCCTCCAGCTGCAGCCGGGACGAGAGGTCTGGCTGGTGGTGAAAACACACTCCTGTCATCTGATGGGAATTTCGTAGCGCCGGCAACTTGCCGGCACCCTGTGGGGGCGGGACGCCCGCACGACAGCCGGCCAGATGCCGGGGCTACAAAGTCCCAACCCAAACGAAAAGCCTCGTCGCTTGCGACGAGGCTTTCTTAATTAATTCCGTTTGTACCCCGGGCGTTACACGCTGAAAGACGACCCGCAGCCGCAGGTGCTCTTTACGTTGGGGTTCTCGAACTTGAAGCCGGCTCCCTCGAGGGTCTCGACGTAATCCACGATGCAGCCGTTCAGATACATCACCGACGTAGCGTCCACATAGACCTTCAGACCGTCCATGTCGAAAACCTTGTCCATCATGCCGGAGCCGTTCTCGAACTGCATAGAGTAGGAGAAACCGGAGCAGCCCCCTCCCACCACGCCCACACGCAGGCCAGCAGGGACAGGATTCTGCTGCGCCATGATCTCTTTGACCTTGGCGACAGCGTTGGCGGTCAGGCTAATGGGCGCCTTTTTCGTTTCTGCGGGCTTCACTTCTGGGGTGGTCGTCGTGGCCATTTGTATCTCCTTGAAAGGACTGGCAATGATTATAGCAAAGCGTACAGAAAACGCTGCTTCCAAAATCCGACCGGGTAGTTTTCTGGGCTGGTTACCAGCTATATCCCTTCTAACCCAATTAGATGACCCCGGCTGGCCCCACGGTGCAGGTTCAAAAACCGCGCCAGAACTTGCCAACAGGTCTATAATTCCGCGTTGGGGCCCTTACCCGAAATCCGGTCGTGGGCCGCAAACCCCCGCATCCGTCGCGTGACTTCGGGAACGGTTCGAAATTAGCACCGAGGTGGTCTATGACTCCAGGAATGGTATGGCTGCTGATTGTGTGGGGCGTTCTCACTGGCATTCTGATCATCCTACTCATCTATCGCAGCACCCTGACCATGCAAGAGGACGATCAGCTTTTCCTCGATGAGTCGGCCTCAGCCATGGCAGAAGAGCAAAGGGAACTCATGGCCAAGGTGAACAAGATCACTCCTCTGGTGAAATGGCTAGGGGCGACTTCCGGAGTCATGATCCTGGTCATCGCCGGTTGGGCTGTCTATCTGGGATTGAACGCGGTACAGCCGTAAGCTTGTGGACTCGAGATGATCGGGGGGCGGCGGAGCCTGTGGTGCCGGGAACAGGATTTGAACCTGCACGCCTTTTGGGCATTGGATCCTAAGTCCAACGCGTCTGCCAATTCCGCCATCCCGGCATTCGCCTATTTTAACCGATGCCTCGGTTTCACTTGTGTCTCTTGATAGGAATTGCGCATCGAATTACCAGGATGGAAACGCCTAGTTCGAGCCTTCTGGCGATTGTTCTGCTCACCACGATAGCGACCGTCTCGGTGGCAGGGCAGGATGCTTCTCTGATGGTTGCGGCGCCAGCCCGACCCGCCGGCTGCCATCAGCATGGTTCAACCGCTCCCGCTCCGCAACCAGTGAGCTACCGGTGCTGCCAAAGCGGACACGACTTTGCGATCCTGCAGCTTTCACTCACCTCGCAACTAAGTTCTGCAGACGTGGTCTCGGCCGCCGATTCGAGACCAACCCCGATCGTCAACTCAACTCACCACTCTCTGCATAGTCCGACAATCGCGTCCGCCGACCCACCCGACACGACTCCTCTGCGCGTCTAGACTCCAAACCATAGTCTGTCGTCCTCTGCCGTTAGGCCTGAATGATATAGCGTCTGCCGAGGCTAACCGTCACTCGCGTGGACTGTCCGGCGCGCGCCCATCAGGTTCGGCGCAACGATCTCGAACTCGCAAGGAGACTATTTAGTGCCGAAGATATTGTCGCCACTGATCGTGGCTGCACTCGTGGCTACGTTGCTACTGGCTTTAACTAGGGTGGCCCTGGCCCAGGACGACGGCCGCGAGATGCACATGTCCGCGCAACCGGAACCCGGTCACGTCATGCAGGGCATGGCTGGGATGGGCGACGAAAAGATGGGCCACGAAAGCATGAAATCGCACTCGCTCATTGAATCGCTGCTTCTGCATGCCACATCGGGCACCGATACGGAGCCCAATTCCACTCCTTATCACATGCTCATGACCACCAAAGGCAACTGGACGCTGATGTTTCATGGCGAAGCCTTCCTGAACGAACTTCAGCAGACCGGGCCGCGAGGCTTCGACAAATTGTTTTCCACCAACTGGTGGATGCCGATGGCTCAACGAAAATTCGGCAATGGCACGCTAAGCCTCCGGACCATGCTCAGTTTCGAGCCAGCAACTATTTCGAACCGGCGCTACCCCCAGCTTTTCCAGCAAGGAGAAACCGCCTTCGGACAGCCCATCGTGGACGGACAGCATCCTCACGATTTCTTCATGGAACTCGCCGCTCTGTACGAC
>JBGQIG010000374.1:0-3117 GCA_041498365.1 Terriglobia bacterium
CAGCGACTGGGCTTCCGCCCGACTGTTTCGCTCCCGGCATCTGGCTACGACCTTCGCCGACTCCGACGTTGTTCCGTTTGAGAAATTCCCCATCAACGGCTACGACGTGGAGGATCCCGGAGTTGATCTCGAAAAGTGGACCTTGACCGTGGCGGGAGAGGTGCAGAAGCCCGGAGAATACACGCTGACACAAATTCAGTCGCTTCCCAAGCTGCGTCAAAACACGCGCCATATCTGCGTAGAGGGTTGGGACGCTATTGGCCGTTTCGGGGGAACCCGGCTGGCGGATTTTCTGCAAATGATCGGCGCAGACACTACAGCGCGATTCCTGAGCGTCGAGTGCGCGGACGACTACTATGAGTCGCTGGACATGGCGACCGCCCTGCACCCGCAAACTCTGCTCTGTTACGAAATGTACGACCGGCCGCTGACCCGCGAGCACGGAGCGCCACTACGGCTGCAGATTCCCACGAAAATTGGCTACAAGCAGGCCAAGTATCTGACCAACCTCAAGGTCACAAATGTTTTGGACAAGGTGGGCTACTGGGAAGATCAGGGCTACTCGTCGTTCTACGGACTTTAGGTTCTATCGACTCTGACGATCGGGAAGACGCGAATGCATGAAGCGGCAGTCGAAATCGAGTCGCCTAAAACCGGGGAAGTGGAACAGGCCGTCTGTGAGCATCCCTGGGCGGTGCGCTTCAGCCATTGGCTGAATGCGGTTTCGTTGCTGGTCATGGTGGGGAGTGGCTTTCAGATCTTTCGCGCCTTTCCCAGCTTCGGCGCGAAAATTCCCCAGAAGGATCTGCTGCATTGGCCGCAGGCCTTCGCCCTGGGAGGTTGGCTGGGCGGAGGCCTGCAATGGCACCTGACCTTCATGTGGATCTATCTCGGCACCGGGCTCTTCTACCTTGGCTATCAGATATTCAGCCGGAACTATCGCCAGGTACTATTTACGCCGCGCGATATTCCGGGCGTCTGGCCCATGATGCGCTATTACTTTTTCTTCGGGCCGAAGCCGATGGTCAATGAGGTCTACAACCCGCTACAGAAACTCGCGTACACGTCGGTATTGGGCTTGGGCATTTTGTCGGTGCTCACCGGAATTGCGGCGTGGAAACCGGTGCAGTTTTCCTGGCTGGCCTGGATGATGGGCGGTTTCCACTGGGCCCGGATTTGGCACTTCGCGGTGATGTGGGCGATCCTGTTCTTCCTTCTGGGACACCTCGTCATGGTAGTTCTTCACGGCTGGAATAATTTCGCGTCCATGCTTACGGGATGGAAGAAAAATCCCGAATATCTTGAACGCTAGCCGGTCCTGTACTCAAGCCCTGTGATGGGAATCTGAATGCTGCGACGAATGACGGCTGTCGAGAAACCGGCCGACGCCAGCCATGAGAGTGAGCAATCGCTCATTGCTCGTATCTGCAGTGGAGATTCTTCTCTATTCACCGCGCTGGTCAAGCCCTACGAACGCCGGATCTATGCAACTGCCCTGGCCCTGTTACGTAACGAAGCCGATGCGCAGGATGTGGCGCAGGAAGCCATTCTGAAAGCCTTTACCCACCTGCGGCAGTTCCGCGGTGAGTCGCGTTTCAGCACCTGGCTGATCCAGATCACAGTGAACGAAGCGCGCATGCGGCAGAGAAAGCAGCACGCAGAGCTGTTCGAGCCGATTGAGGGGTTGCAGGAGGAAGAAGGCGCCTACACCCCGCGAGACTTCGCCGATTGGCGCGAAATTCCTTCCGAAGCGCTGGAAAAATCCGAATTGCGGGCTTTGCTGACCAAGGCGCTGGACAGCCTGGCGCAAAAGTATCGGGAAGTTTTTCTGCTGCGCGATGTGGAGCAATTGAGCATCGAGGAAACGGCAGGAGTGCTGAAGCTTTCGATCGCCAGCGTCAAGACTCGCTTGCTCCGAGCGAGACTGATGCTGCGGGACATTCTGGCGCCCGCGCTCTCGGACGGCTGGTTCAGCCGTGCGCCTTTCGGGAAAGGGAGTAAGCCATGGTAGTCAATTGCGAACACGTTTGGCGGGAGATCTCGAACTATCTCGAAGGCGAGGTCAGCCCGGAGCTCCGGGCCGCGATGGAGGCGCATTTTCGCGAATGCCGGCACTGCACCGCGGTGCTCGATGGAACCAGAAATGTCATTCACTTGTATGCGGACGATCGTTTGATAGAATTACCCGCCGGATTCAGTGCACGCTGGCAAAGAAAGCTGGCCGAATCTATGCCCAGTTCCCGAGGAACGGCTTACGGATGGCTGATCGCGGTGGCTGCGCTGGCCCTGGTTTCCGGCAGCTTCGCCCTGAGCCGATTCGACGCGTCCTCACGCACCACGCTGCGTTCCTACCACGCCCACCCGGGAACCGGTGTGCCCGCGGCCATGATGGTTGAGGTTTCCGCCGAAGGCAAGACGTTCCACGTTCCCGGATGCCGCTTCCTGCATGAGCACGAGAAAGACAAGGTCCGGCTGGTGGCAGCGGAGGACGCGATTCGAGAAGGATACGCGCCTTGCGTCCGCTGCCTGCGCGCGTATCTGAATCGCTAAGCCGCTGATCTTGCTCCGTTTAGAACACTTCTCTGAATTTCCCGCACCCGTCTAAGGGAACCCCCCTGGCTACTAGCCCTTGGGCGCGAATGGAATCATGCTTGTATGGTGATAGTACGGTTTGAGCAGCCCGAATTTTCTCTGTGAAATGTCACCCTGAGTGGTTGTAGCCGCGTAAGAAGTACGATCGCTATACTTAGTCCAGCGGCGGCGAGGCAACCCCGTGAGCGACCCGTGAGTCCAAGCGAAGGTCGCGGAAGCGGTCAGGATGACATGTCCCGAGCACGGGTAGGCTAGGCTGTACTGGTATCAGGTCATACTTTGCTTTGGAGGTGGAGATGTTCAGTCGTAAAACTTTGCCGGCACTTTTGGCAATCATTGTTCTGGTTAGCGTGGCGCGTGCCGATGACCGCGTTCAAGCTGAGCTGCGTTTCGCGGCTCACAATAAGGCGGAAAAGACCGCCGGCGTATGGGTGGACGGGCAGTATGTGGGCTCGGTGAAAGAAGTGAACGGCGACAAGAAAATGCTTCTGCTCCCGGGCAAGCACGAAATCGTGGTGCGCCAGG
>JBGQIG010000375.1:0-3114 GCA_041498365.1 Terriglobia bacterium
CCCATGCTAACGAACGCTTTCAATACAACCGGCATCATCTGGCCAGCAATCTCGAATATCTCAGGGTGCTGGTGGGCCAGGCGCCGCGGCTGAGCCTGGGCTGTGACTTCCATCTTTCTTACGACAACTTGCAGGAAGTTCTGATCTCACCGGAACGTTACACCATCGAAAACAGCCACTACCTGCTGGTGGAGTTGAGCAACTACAGTATCCCGGCGCAGATTAACGAATGCTTCACCCGGATGGCCGACGTGGGCATCACGCCCGTGATCACCCATCCTGAGCGCAATCCCATTCTGCAAGAGACCCAGCAACGGGTCCTGCAATGGGTGGATCAGGGCTGCGCGGTGCAAGTCACCGCTAATGCCGTGACCGGATCATGGGGACAGAAGGTTCTGCGCGCCGCCGAGTGGCTGCTCGAACGAGACGCGGTGCACGTCCTAGCCACTGACGCTCATGACACCAAGCACCGCATTCCATTGCTCTCCGCGGCCAGAGAAAGAGTATCTAAACTCTACGGCCACGACATCGCCAAGGCGTTGGTGGACGACAATCCTCGCGCCATCATCAGCGACCAGCCTCTGCCGTATTTTCCGGATCCAGTGATCAAGGGTGGGCGTTAGTCGTTGGTCGTTGGTCGCACGCTCAAGTCGCTTGGCGTGGGATATCGCCGCCAGCGGTTGTCCAAGCAAGAGCCTCCGCCGAAAGCAGCGAATGGCCAACGACCAAGGACGAACGACCAACGACGGATTTACCCTGCTGGCTACCTCTGTGGCGGGATTACCACTGCGGGGGTCTGATTCAGCATGCGGGATGCGTGCGGCGGTTCGGGTTGCGACGTCATGGCGCTTTCCGGATTGAGCAAGTGTTCGTGGTCTGGTCCCAGTCCCAGCTTGATCAAGGCCCGGGAATCCGGAACTACCTTGCTTTGCCAGCCGTTATCCGCCTGATAGCGTTGGATTGCGTCCTGCGACTTCGCGTCCCAGATTCCAGAGGCGGTGCCCTCCAGATAGTGCTCGCGGATCAGCGCTTCCTGGATTTCACGGGCGCGCGTCGGATCGATCTTCTGCTGCCCACGTTTGCGCGAGTTCTTTGCGCTCTTGCGTGACTTCTTACTCTTGCCGGTGCTATGAGCGGATACGGTCTGCAGCCTGCCCGTGGAACTATCCCGAACGGCAGATGTCGATTTCCGGTTATTCTGGCCGGAAGCCATCCCGCACACCAGCAGCAAAGCGCTCCCAGCGCTCAGCCACCTCGCCGGAATTGAACTGCCCAGTCTCAAAGCCGTAGCCCCGGAAAATGCCTCTTTGCCGGACGCAGAGACAATTTCTGAACGAGCAGGCAGGGTAAACCATTCCTGATGGCAGTGCCAGCCACCTTTGGGCCAGCTTCAGGTTACGGAAGTGTACCGGCCAGAAAGATGGTTCCACCCTGGCGGCCGGCGCCCCGCTGACGTACCAGGAAGACAACATCCTGTCCGCTCTTCAGTGTGGCTGAGACGCGGTTGAACTCGTCTTCACTGTTGACCGTCTGTCTATTGACCTCAAGGATGATATCACCACGAGTCAAGCCCACATCCTCGGCGAACGATCCCGGCTTTACGTCCTGCACGATCACGCCCTTGCCCGCCGGCACGTCGAGGCGGTCCGCCATCTCCTGGTTCAGAGAGCGGACGCTTACGCCGAGTTTGCTTTCTTTGGGACCAGATTCAGCGCCGCCTTCGTCTTCGTCGCCCAGGCGTGCGGCAAACAGCTTGGCCCGGTCGGCCACGGTAGCCGTCGCTTCCTGCTTCTTGCCGTTGCGCATGAATCCGACCATGACCTTCGAGCCCGGCTTGCGCGCGGCGATATCGGCAACCAGTTCATCGCCATTCTTGACCGGCTTGTTGTCCACGGCAACAATGGTGTCTCCCACTTTCAGCCCCGCCTGTTCCGCCGGACTGCCCGCGGTTACATCCGAGATGGTCACCCCGGAGCCGGTTCCGTAAACCCGCGCGATGGCGGGATTTTCCTGGGCGTTGAACATGATTCCAATCGAACCACGCGACACCCGGTGCTCGGGGCCTACCAGTTGGTTGTAAACCTGCACCACGGTATTCGAGGGCAGGGCAAATCCCACGCCGGCGTAGGCGTTGGTATCGGTAAGAATCGCGGTATTGATGCCAATCACCTCGCCCGCCATGTTCACCAGCGGACCACCCGAATTGCCGGGGTTGATAGCGGCGTCGGTCTGGATAAACGACTGGAACTGCCGTTGGGGCACGATGTTGCGGCCCTTGGCGGAAACGATCCCGGCAGTCACAGTTTCCTGCAGCCCAAACGGACTGCCCACCGCAAGTACCCAGTCTCCCACCTGCATACCATCGGAGTTGCCCAGTTTTGCCGTAGGCAGCGGCTTGTCACTTTCAATCTTGATCACGGCCAAATCGGTTTCCTGGTCGGAGCCGACTACTTTGGCGTCACGCAATAATCCCGGCGGGTCATCCTGCAGCTTGACCCGAATCCGGTCAGCCTTTTCCACCACGTGGCGGTTGGTGAGGATGTAGCCTTTCGGATCCACAATCACTCCCGAGCCCAGGGACCGCTCGCGAATCGCGCCACCGCCCGGGCCACCCTGCCCGCCCTGTCCACCGAAAAAGCGGTCAAAAAAATCGTCGAACGGATTCCCGTCATCGTCATTCGGAGCGCCACGGCGGCGGCGAGGCGTCTTGACGGTAGATTCGGTGTTGATGTTGACCACGCTGGGCTCGAGTTGCTTGGCGATCTGCGCGAACTGGTTGGAGAGAGTCTGCGGCGAGGGAACGCTCAACACGGACGCATCCGAGGCGGTCTTCTTGTCCTGGCCCTTCACTCCGTAAGAGATCACCGTGCCGATCAGGATGCCAAGGGTCAACGTAACCAGGATAGAAAGAGTGTATGCGGGCCGGTTCGCCTTCAACCACACCCAAAAAGCGCTTGCGCGCGGATCCATAATGACTTCCTCCGAGATTATCCGACTCTGTGATTATACCTTCCCGCCTTTGGCGGGCACCAACCGAGGAACAAAGTAGCGCCGCCGTCCCGGCGGCTGTCGTGCGGGCGTCCCGCCCGCACCGTCGAGGGCGAGACGCCCTCG
>JBGQIG010000376.1:0-3086 GCA_041498365.1 Terriglobia bacterium
CGTTTACGATGTTTCGGCCGTGGGGCAAATGGTCGCGGAGATGCAATGAGACAGCTGCTAGCTTCTGGCCCTAGCTTTCAGCCCTCAGCTCAATGAGAAAGCGGAGCCGGTTTTGGCGTAGCGCCGGCGTCCCGCCGGCTGTCCGGAGGGCGTCCCGCCCTCCGCTGGCGCTTAAGCCGCTGCACCACAAGACTGGCGGGCGTTGCCCGCCCGGCGGGACGCCGGCGCTACGCAACCTTCCGGTTCCTTCCGGCTGCTAGAATCTCCCTATGTTCTATCGCTCCGATAATCGTTCTCCCGACCAGTTGCGGCCGGTCAATATCCTCCCCAACTTCATCAGCACGGCCGAAGGCTCGGTCCTGATTGAGCTCGGCAATACCCGCGTGATCTGCACCGCCTCGGTCGAAGAAACGGTGCCGCAATTCATGCGCAACCGGGGCAAGGGATGGATTTCGAGCGAGTACAGCATGTTGCCCCGTTCTACTCTGACCCGCACTCCGCGTGAGGTAAACAAAGGCCGCCCCAGTGGACGCACTCATGAAATCCAGCGCCTGATCGGACGTTCGTTGCGAGCGGTCACCGATCTGGACCGCATGGGCGAGCGCACCATCTGGATTGACTGCGACGTGATCCAGGCCGACGGCGGCACGCGCACGGCATCCATCACGGGCGCATTTGTTGCGCTCGGTCTGGCCCTGGAAAAGCTGGTCGAGGCGGGTACGCTGACTTCAGTTCCCTTCCGCGATTTTGTGGCTGCGGTGAGCATCGGCATTGTGGATGGCGAAATCCTGCTCGATCTCAGCTACGAAGAAGATTCCCGCGCCGATGTGGACATGAACTTCGTCATGACTGCAGGAAAAAAATTTGTGGAAGTACAGGCCACCGCCGAGCATCAGGTGTTCGACGAGGAACAGTTGGGAAAGATGATTGGCCTGGCCAGCCAGGGAGTGCAGGCGCTGATCGCCAAGCAACAGGCGGTGCTGGGTACGCTGACGTTAAGACAGTAGGCAGGAGGCCCGCGAAAAGTGGGCGACCCGCCAAGGAGGATTCGGATGTTCAGTACGACGATTGTAGTCCGACGCGTGCCAATAGCGGTTTTGATCTTTGTCGTCTGCTCGGTCGGCCTGGTCGGTCAACAGGCGCCTGCCGCACCCAACTCCTCCAGCGTGAAAGAGTTTCCTGTGAACATGCTGCAAAAGGTGACCGCGGGGGCTACCCCGGTTGGGACCAAGGTCCAAGCCAGGCTTTTGGTCGCCACGCTGGTGGATGGCGCAGTATTCCCAAAGAATGCCATCTTCTCCGGAGAAGTTACGGAGTCGGTGGCAAAGTCTGCAACCAGCCCCTCCCGCGTTGCCATTCGCATGGACTCCGCGCAGTGGAAGAATGGATCGGCGCCGATCAAGGTCTACCTGACGGGGTGGTTTTACCCGGTTATAGCTGCAATGGGTCAACGCCTCTCCTCCGGCCCGGCACAACCGGCGTTGAAGACCTGGAACGGAGCCGGCGTGTACCCTGACCCCAACTCGGCGGTTACGCCGCCAGACACGAACCGGAGCGCGGAAGCTGTGCCGGACTCCCCGGCCTACACCGCCTCCAAGCAGCGCGTGCTGATGCCGGATATCGAATCCGAGCACAATAACGAAGGAGTCCTCGCGATTACTTGCAAGCGCTTCAACATCAAGCTGGATCGGCTGACGACCTATGTCCTGGCGACGGGCGATCTGTCTGCGGGTAGCCCGGGTTCCGGCAATCGGTCGACGAACTAGCGCGCGGGGTAATCTCCGGAGCTTCAAGCTGAGTCGGCGTCGAGGGTTGTCCTGCAGTTGGGTGCATCGCTACCCACCCTGCAAAAAGCGCAAGGGTGGAGCACCCTCGGTTCTATACGGTAAGAGCGACAATCAGTTTCCCGAGCCAACCGGGGCGACGACATATACGTATTCGAGCGTTTCCGTTCCTGTATTGGTGACGTTGTGGCGAGACCTGGGCGGGATGTAGACCAGCATCCGGGCAGAGATGGGGAGGGCGTCCCGGCCTTCGACTTCAGCTTGGCCATGACCCTGCAGAACCACGAGCGCTTCCTCCTGCTCCCGGGTTGAGTGCAAACCTACCGATTGACCCGGCTTGAGCCGGACAAAGCCGCTGCGCATCCCGGTCGTCTGCGGAGTTCCTCGCAACAGCGGACAGTCGCCGCTCGGGCACTCAAGATTGAAGGAAAGAGGTTGATGCGACTGCTCCTGGGAAGAAATTGGAGTTGCTGCAAGCACGAGAGCACATACCACTAAAAGTCCAAATTTCACAAAGCCTCCTGCGGAAATTCGCCCGTTTCTCCGGCCGGGTCCAGAAGTGAAACCAGGTGTTGCAATAGATCACAAGTCAGTGCTGCCGGCGATTCTGTCCCGTGTTGCCTTTGGCCACGGCGGCGAACAGAGGAGCGCCCCAGGTGCTGATTGCGAGCAGCGAGCCAAACAGGATCACGGCGTCGAAACTGGAGCGTCCTTCACGAACGAAATAAACGTCCTTCAAGTTTAGCCACAGGGCAAATTCATCGAGCGTGAGGGCGGCGCCGAGTCCGTAGAGCAGCGACATGAGGCGGCTGGCGAAGACGGACGAGGAATCGCTGCCGTTGCCAATCTCACAGAGCCAGCCATATCCAACCGCCAGCAGGATGAAAATGCCGAATACCAGGTGATGGATGTGGCGGCCTTCCAGGATCACGTAGTGAAAGGGCGGAATATGGTGCACGATTGCAAACACTATGCCCCGCACGGTAGCAAAGGTCAGAAAGAAGCTGACGGAGGCGACAAACAGCCTGCGTCGCGGGCGGTCTACGATGTGCTCCTGCAGAAGAGAACCCAGGCGAGTGCGCCGAAGGAGCAACAGCAGGACCGCCATGATGGCCAAAAGAAGCGGCAAGAGAATCCAATCGCTGCGCAAGTGCATGGGCGCTTCAACCTCGATGAAGGACGCACAGCAGGACAGGAACAGATTTTGTTAAGTATGAACTTTACCACCAGGTGGTTGCGGCAAGCTGCCACATCCTGCCACTTGGTTTACAATTGGAGCGCTTTCACGCTCTCATCGGAGGA
>JBGQIG010000377.1:0-3073 GCA_041498365.1 Terriglobia bacterium
AAATTTTCCGCCGCCCACTCCTCCGCGCTGCGGATTCTCTATGGCGGCAGCGTCAAGCCTGACAATATTCAGGGGTTGATGGCGCAGGAAGAGTTGGATGGCGCGCTGGTGGGCGGAGCGAGCCTCGACCCAAAGTCGTTCGCCGCTCTCGTAAATTTTGCGTAACGTTGCAAGTTCGCTCGACATTTTCGATTTCTTGATAGAGGTGTGGATATGGATGCAAAAGCGGTAGTCAAGTGGGGAGTAGCGCTGCTGATCGGCTTGGGAGTCATTACCGTCGGCTTCCGATTCGCTGGCTGGCTGCTGACGGGTTTCTTCATTTTGAATTGCCTCGTGCTGATCATCGTCGTGCTGCTGCAGAGCGGCAAGGCCGCGGACCTCGCCGGCGCCTTTGGCGGCGCGGGCAGTCAGACGGCGTTTGGACCGCGCGGCGCGGCCAACGTTCTGTCAAAGGCCACCACGTGGTGCGCCGTCATGTTTATGCTCTGCGCCATGGCGTTGGTGCTGCGCTCGGATAAAGCGGTTGGCCAGGGCGGTTCGATCCTTCAGAAAGTTTCAAAGCCCGCACCGAAGCCGGCCCCGGTGACTCCGGCAAAGACACCTGCAACAACACCGGTAACGCCGCCGTCGCCCTCGCAGCCTGCTTCGCAGGCCCCGGCTGCTCAGCAGCCCTCGCAACAGGCTCCAGCAGCTTCGCAGCCTGCTCCAGCGCAACCAAAGAAACCTTAACTGCTTCGGAACTGGAACTCCGCGCCATTTATTTGACAGCCTAATCCATTGCCTTTAGGATTGGACTGGGCGCGGTCGTGGCGGAACTGGCAGACGCACTAGCTTGAGGTGCTAGCGCCGCAAGGCGTGGAGGTTCGAGTCCTCTCGACCGCACCAAATTTTTCGCAGAAAAATTTGCCCTGAGCGAAGCCGAAGGGCTCTTCTCTTTTCTTTCCTGCCCGTTGTCTTACCTCAAACACATACCAAGAACACGAAGATGCCCCGGCGGTTTGTGTCCCCTTTGGAACAGACACCTGAATTCTCAACGTGGTATCTATAATTGCAAGGATCTTGGTTCCTCTCTGGCCGATTGCTGCAGCCATCCTCGATCTCAAAGTGGAAGTTCCAGGCAAGGAGAGAATTTCACATGAAGATGCTCCGGTTTGCCCTTTTGCTGTTCGCGATCGCAAGCCTGGGAGGTCTAGCGCCTCTCGAAAAAGCGCAATCCACCGTCGCCTCGACAGCCTCCTCTATCGCCGATGACTCACCCTCTCCCACCATAAAACACCGGCAACCGGACCTGGGGTACCGGCGTCCGACGGAGAAAATGAAGCTGCGATCCTACGCATTCGACGCGTTCGGTCCTTATCCAATCGCCCTAGCCACCCTGTTTGCGGGTCTCGATCAGGCACAGCGAAACCCGCCAGAGTGGGGGCAGGGGGCCGGAGCATTCGGCCAGCGATTCGGTTCCAATCTTGCCATTGCGGCGGTAACAACTACGACGCGCTACGCCCTGGCAGAAGCCTTCCGGGAAGACACCGTGTATTACCGCTGCGAGTGCAAAGGCTTCTTTCGACGGTTCAGGCATGCCATGATTTCGACGGTGACGGCACGCCGTGGCGAGGATGGTCATCGCCGTTTGTCTTTCCCCTCTCTCGTTTCACCCTATGCGGGCACCATGACGGCCGTGTATGGATGGTATCCAGGCCGCTACGGTCCCAAGGACGCCCTGCGCATGGGCAACTACACCCTCCTCGAGTTCATGGGTGAAAACCTCGCCCTGGAATTCATCTATGGAGGCCCGCACACAATATTCAGCCATTTGCATCGCCCGGCATTTTCGGGAACGGACGCAGCCAGCGCCCCGAACCACTAAGCCGGAATTGTGAGCCACCACGTTACTATTCCTCGCCGCTCGATCAGCCCGCACGCACGGCAGGCTGCGTCACTCATGCCATCTACTCTCACTTCTGTCTGGAGCCTGACCAACAGCTTCCTTGAGTGGTTCGGAGATCTCGGTCTTTTTGCGTGGCAGGTGATGCGCGCGGCAGTGCGACGGCCCTTTGAAGGTCGCGAGCTGATGCGCCAGCTCGACGAAATAGGTTCCAAATCGTTGCCGCTGGTAGCCATGGCGGGTGCCGCCATCGGTTTCGTCCTCGCCTTGGAAAGTCGCAGCAGCCTAGCTCGGTTCGGAGCCAAGTCCATGCTTCCCGCCGCTCTCGTGTACTCGATCATCCACGAAACGGGTCCGGTCGTGACCGGCCTGGTTGTCAGCGGCAGGGTTGGGGCCGGCATCGGCGCTGAATTGGGGTCCATGAAGGTAACCGAGCAGATCGATGCCATCGAGGCCTCCGGCGTAAATCCCTACAAGTTCTTGGCCTTTACACGCATTCTGGCTTGCATCCTGATGCTCCCCCTGCTGACCCTCGCCGCCGATTTCTGCGGTGTGCTTTTCGGCTGGATCGCGGAGACTTTGGTCGAGCCGGTTTCCTTCCACAGATTCATCAATCAAGGTTTTGTCGGCGCCACCTTCAGCGACTTTCTGGCCCCCACGTTCAGAACCACAGTGTTCGGCCTGATCATCGGGATGATCGGGTGCTTCCAAGGAATGCGAACTCAGGGTGGTACCGCGGGGGTGGGGCTTTCGGCGACGAGTTCGGTCGTCCTATCTTCGCTCTTTGTCATTCTGGCCGACGTCATTTTGGTGAAATTCATCTTGGTGTTCTTTTCATGATGCACCCTGAACAAGAAGTCTTGCTTGGTGTGGAGGAGAGCAGCGCCACTCCGGCGATAGAAAGCTCCGGCGGGAAGAGCGACGGACCCGCTGTAGTCCTGCGAGGTTTACATAGGTCGTTCGGCAGCCAGATCGTCCTGGACGGGATTGATCTGACCGTGGGGAGTGGCGAAACTTTGGCCGTGCTCGGACGCAGCGGTACCGGTAAGAGCGTGCTGCTCAAGCTGATCATTGGCCTGCAAAAGCCCGACTCCGGCTCCATTCGCATCCACGGGCGGGAGATCACCCGCCTCCCTCTCGATGCCATGAATGAGCTCAGGAAAAAGATGGGCTTTTTATTCCAGCACGCGG
>JBGQIG010000378.1:0-3054 GCA_041498365.1 Terriglobia bacterium
AACTGGATTTCGTGCAACAGGGCTTTGTACTGCTCGTTGGTTTTTACGGCGAGAGACTGGTCGCGATACTTGGAGATTTTCTGCTGCTCGTCTTGGATGGCACTTTCGTATTTTCTGCGGGTAGCCTCGTCTGCCTTGACCGCGGCTTTAGCCTGTTCCAGCCCGGCTTTGGTGCCGGCCAGCTTTTCTTCGATAGCGGCCACGCGTTTGGGCAGCGCGGCGATTTCCTGATTCAGACGGAGGATTTCCCGGTCCGCCTGCTGTAGCTCCATGAGGCGCTGCACGTCTGGAAGCATTGGGCTGAGGTAAGTTTAGCATGGGGGGCCGGCAGAGCCGGTTCACGTAGGGACAGATGTCCTCACCTGTCCAGGCGAGCAAGGCTCGCCTGGTTTTGATAGTGGTATCTCTTCCACACCCTGTCATCCCGACCGGCGCGTAGCGCAGCGAGCGAAGTGGAGGGACCTGCTTTTCCGGCCGCGCCATCCACCCTCTCAGAGAACCGGCCGAGCTTGGCTCGGCCGGGCAGATGAGGACATCCTTCGGCTTCGCTCAGGACAGGTTCTGCCCCTACGTGACCAGTGGCGGGTGATAGGCTTTTGTCGAGGGCCAAACTTCAATGCAACGTATCAGCCTGGGCGATTTTGAGCTTACCGCTGTCTCTGACGGCATCTACCACCTCGATGGCGGCGGCCTGTTCGGTGTGGTTCCCAAAACCCTCTGGGAATGCAAAGTGAAAGCGGACAGCAACAATCTGGTGCCGGTGGGACTGAGTTCGGTCGTGGTGCGCACCGGGTCGCAAACCGTGCTGATTGAAACCGGAGCGGGCAACAAGCTTTCGGAGAAGATGGTCAGGATATACGGCCAGCCCGCCCAGTTGCTGGAGAAACTTGCCGAGGCCGGGGTCGCGCCGGAAGGCGTGGACATCGTCATCAACAGCCATCTGCACTTCGATCATTGTGGCTGGAACACGGTGCGCAAGGGCGACAAGATTGCCGCCACTTTCCCCAAGGCGAAGTACTACGTGCAGGAAGGCGAGTGGAAACACGCGCACGAAAATCAGCGCGATGCGGTCAGCTACCTCACGGAGAATTACGATCCGCTGGTCGAAAGCGGACAGATGACCCTGCTGCGCGGCGACGGGGAAATTGTTCCCGGCATATCGGTCCGCGTCTATCCGGGACACACCCGCGACATGCAGGCGATTCTGCTGCAGAGCGGCGGGCTAACGGCGTGTTACATCTCCGACCTGATTCCGACCAGCGCGCATCTTGACCTGAACTGGGTGATGTCCTACGACCTGTACCCGCTCGAGACCATCGAAAGCCGCAAGCGTTATTACGCGCAGGCGGTGCCCGAAAAATGGCTGACCATGTTTACGCATGATGCGAAGTTGCCGTGGGCCTATGTAGCGAAGGACGAGAAGGGAAAGATGGCGGTGGGGGCGTAGAACGAGTGGCACCCTACCTTGACATCGGCAGGCGATTGAATTCTTGTGCCCGTCATGCTGCGAGGAAAACTGCTTATGCCACCCAGAGTCGGTAGACTGAAAGAGAGGCGTTGCTCTGTATGGGTGCGATCTCCAGTTTGGAAACCGGTGAATACGTCAATGAGTTCTGGTCGGTTGCCGATTTCATAGTTGACTCAGACCCGGATCTGGTGAAGTAAGAGTCGGAAAACAGCAATCCACACGTCAGCTAGTAGCCTTGAACTTCGCGACGATCGCGGTGATGTCGTCGTGTTGTTCCTGAAAACTGAATCGCCGAACACCATCCACGATTGCGGTCAACAAAGCCTGGCACGGCAGGTCCCGATGTTGCTCAAGCGATTCAATCAGGCACCGCTCGCCAAATTCCTCTCCTCGCTCGTTACTGGCTTCGGTGATGCCATCAGTATAAAGCGCAAGCACGTCCCCAGGAGAGAGTTCCAGCTCCCGCATCGAGCAATTCCACTCTCTGAACAGCCCGAGCAGCGTGCTGGTGGACTCGAGCCGATCCACCTTGCCGTCGCTTCTTACCAACAGACCTGACAAATGGCCGCAATTGACGTAGCGCAGTCGCCGCGCCGCCTCGTCGTAATCGGCAAACAAAAGCGAGGCATAGGCACTTTCGCCGGTATTGTCATAGAACAGGCGGTTCACAGAGCGGAGCAACGCCTCGGGCTGATCGAAGGCCAGCGCCGACTGGCTCCGCAGGCTGGCCTGCAAATTCGCCATCAGCAGAGCTGCGGCGATCCCCTTGCCGGAAACATCGCCGATGATCAACCCCAGCCGCTGCGGCCCGAGACTCAGGAAATCGAAATAATCCCCTCCCACCTGGCGCGCCTGCAGGCAGATACCCGCATACTCGACCGTTTTCAGCTCGGGCTGAATCTGCGGAAACAACCGCGCCTGCACCTGCCGCGCTATTTCCAGTTCCTGGGCGGTGCGGCGTTCGGATTCGAGTTTCTCAGCGTGCGCCTGCCGGCGCAACTCCAGGCTTTGCCTCACCTCATCGAAGCCTTCCAGGCCAAACGCATTCCCGTCCGGATCCTCGAAACGCGCATAGGTGCCGCCCCACCCCGGCGTCTCCGGAGCAGTTGTGAAACGAACCCCGCGTTCGCTCCATTCTTTGTACTTGGCGTGGACATCTTCGGTCATGAATAGGACCCAGCGGTAGCCGCCAATCAGTTTGTATTCCGGCGCGTCGGGCTTGGGTTCAACCAGCGCGAGATTCGCGCTACCGTCGGGCGGCGCCACTTCGATCCAGCGTTCGCCGGTAGGAAGGCGTTGTTCTGTGATGAGTTCGAAGCCCAATTGTTGCAAGTAGAAGCTTTTACTCACGTCCAGATCGCGGACGAAAACGACGATGTCCTGGATCGACAGATAGGGCTCTTCGCGGCCCGGGCGAAGCACGGTCCGGTTCGACCACGAGATAAAGGGGTCGCTGGCCATCGGCGTGATTATAACGGGCCCGACAAGGGTTCAAATCAGGCGTTTGCACCAACTGCCCTGGCCTGGTTGGGTTGGCCCGAGGGGTTGTTGGTGTGGTGGCGATATTTCAACAGTTGTCCAGCGGG
>JBGQIG010000379.1:0-3049 GCA_041498365.1 Terriglobia bacterium
CTGCTGGAAGCCTGGGGATTCGAAATCGAGTCCACACTCTAAACCGAGCCGCTGAGGACGTGAAGGCCGCCAACTGGCGGCCTTTTCCATTTGGCGGGCTGGTGAGCAAAGAATTTGCTCCCGCTGCACGGCTCGCGGCTATCCTAGTCGTGGTGAAGTTTTCCGGAGATCAAATCGTGGCGGCAGTGGTGGCGACCAGTTTCGCTGCCGGACTGAATGTGTACGCCACGGTGGCCACACTGGGACTGCTCGCGCGTGCGGAAGTGCTGGCCCTGCCGCCAGCTCTGGAAGTGCTGGCCAGTTGGTGGGTGATCGGAATCAGCGGGGTACTGTTCGCGATCGAATTTTTCGCCGACAAGATTCCCGCCTTCGACCTGGTCTGGAACACCCTGCACACGTTTATCCGGGTTCCGGTGGCGGCGCTGCTGGCGTATCGGGCTACGGCGGCACTCTCGCCCTGGGAACAGCTGCTGGCGACGGCGGCGGGCGGGATCATCGCGTTTGCGGCTCATGGGGGGAAGACGGCTGCCCGGGCGGCGGTGACGGCCTCTCCCGAACCGTTCTCCAACTCGGCTCTGAGCCTGGGGGAGGACGCGCTGGCGATCTTTCTCACCTGGTTTGCCACCCGGCATCCGTATTGGGCAGCGGGGATCGCGGGTTTCTTCCTGGTGATCATCGTGATCCTGGCGCGCTGGGTGTGGCGGTCATTGCGGGCGCTGTTTCGCGGTGCGGAAGAAGTCGTGGTGAGGTAGCAACGGACGCGGGTTTGACGCGATGAGGGGGTATCCTCCTGCCGAAGCCGGTAACAGTCATGGAGTGACTCAGAATTCGGCTGAATAGTGGTGCAGGTTGATTTGGCGCTCCAGGGCGAACTCCTCCGAAATTGGATCGGCTGCTTGGCGCTCGCGGCGGCCAAAAGCTCTTAACCGCAAAGCTCGCGAAGGTGACGCAAAGAGCGCAAAGCAAACCTCTGTCTATGCATGAAACTGAACCACTCCCCATCGAGATAACGCAAGTTCGCTGCACCGTTTTTGCTACAATTTGCAGATCATGATGTCGCACTCGCCCTTTACCGATGTTCCTACTGCAATCGAGGAAATCCGCTCCGGACGCATGGTTGTGGTGGTGGACGACGAAGACCGCGAAAACGAAGGCGACCTGACCCTGGCGGCTGAGAAGGTTACGCCCGAAGCCATCAATTTCATGGCTAAATTCGGACGCGGCCTGGTCTGCCTGGCTATGACGGAGGAGCGCCTGGATCATCTGCGGGTGGGTCCGATGACCGCGGAAAATACCTCGAACTACGGCACGGCCTTTTGCGAAGCCATCGACGCCCGCGACGGGGTGACTACCGGAATCTCAGCCTACGATCGGGCTCGCACCATCAAGATTGCTATCGATCCCGCGACTCGGCCAGCCGATCTGGCGCGGCCGGGACACGTGTTCCCCCTGCGCGCGCGCAAGGGCGGAGTGCTGGTCCGGGCAGGACAAACGGAGGCTTCGGTGGACCTGGCACGGCTGGCGGGGCTGGTGCCCTCGGGTGTGATCTGCGAGATCATGCGTGACGATGGGACCATGGCCCGGGTGCCTGATCTCATTGAGTTCTGCGGCACTCACAACCTGAAGCTGCTGACCGTGGCCGAGCTCATCCGTTACCGGATGCAGCACGAGCGCCACGTGCATCGTGTCGGCGAGGCCTTGATCGACACCCACCATGGCGAGTTCCGGCTGATTGCGTACGAAAGTGAGGTGGACGGCGGCGAGTCGCACATGGCGCTGGTGCGCGGCGAGATTGAAAGCGGCAATGAGCCTGTTCTGGTCCGCATGCACTCGCACTGCCTGATGGGCGATGTTTTTGGATCTACGGGCTGCGACTGTCATGCCACCCTCGAAGGATCGATGCAGAGGATTGCCCGGGAAGGGCGGGGTGCGCTGATCTATCTGCATCAGACTTCCAAGGGATTTTCGGTGGAGAAGCTGGCGGAAAGGACCGCGCTTATGTTTCATCGTGACAAACGGTTGCCTGCTCTGCCTGATAATGAGCGCAAGACCCAGCGAGAAATTGGTATCGGGGCGCAGATTCTGTCGGACTTGAGTTTGCGGCGGATCCGGCTGTTGACCAACCATCCTCGGAAAGTTGCCGGCCTGGAAGGATTCGGGATCGAGATTGTGGAACAGATTCCGGTGGCGCTGGAGCGGATGCGGAAGTAGGGTGCTGCTTGCCCTTGAAGAGCTTTTAACCGCAAAGGGCGCAAAGGCGACGCGAAGAACGCGAAGAAAGTCTCTGCTGTCGATTGCTTCCGATGTCCAGCCCTGCACCCAAGTCGGCCTACATAGCTTTGCTGCGCGGGATAAATGTGGGCGGGCACAAGATGGTCAAGATGGATCGGCTTCGAGAAGCATTGGCGGAGTTGGGGCTTGAGGATGTGAAGACCTATGTTCAGAGCGGGAACGTCGTGTTCAAAGTACCAGGACAGACTCCCGCAAGTCTGGTGAAGAAGATTGAAGAGAAAGTGGCGCGCGAGTTTGGACTTGCGGTACCCGTTGTGGTGAGGACTGCAAAGGAAATCGGCGAAGTCATAAGAAACAACTCGTTGGTGAAGGAAAAAGGCATTGATCCTTCCAAGCTGCACGTTACCTTTCTGTCACGCCCTCCCGAAAAGAACGCCCTAAAAATGCTGGGCGCAATGGCAGTGACTCCGGATCAGTTTCGCTGTTCTGGCGAGGCAATTTATCTCTACTGTCCAAATGGTTATGGCAAAACCAAGCTAGCGAACAACTTTTTGGAGAAGATGCTTGGGGTGGGCGCGACGACACGCAACTGGAAAACGGTAAACCAGCTTCATGAAATGACCCGGGACTAGAGCGACATTGGACTAACAGGGCTTGCGGATCACGATGTCACTGTCGTTGATGAAGAACTGCACCGAGCACTGGTCGGAGCCGCAGATTACGGGCAGCAGGCCGGCGAGCTGCTTGCGGGTGATCAGTCCCAGAGTGCCGCAATCGGGGCAGGAAAGCACGGCCCAGTAGGGGTCTTCCTTCTCGC
>JBGQIG010000380.1:0-3045 GCA_041498365.1 Terriglobia bacterium
GTGGGAGCCCGTCGTCCCGCCACACCTGTAGGATATGGCTAATATGGCGCGGCTCCTCATACAGGTCGCTCCACTGAACCGTGCAGGGTTGGAACGGATAATGCTCGAACGACATGAACGATAGATCCTGCAGCCGATTATGAGCCTTCAGGTAAGCGATGAAGCGTCCCAACCAGGAACTCCGTCCCTGCGCGTCGGGCCAGACCTGGATGTCTTCGTTCACGCCTTCGAAAACCGGTCCACCCAGCTTCAGCCCCGGATCGAGCTTGTGCAACGCAGTGGCCCACTGCAGATAAAGCGCACCATAATCTTCGGGAAGCATGAATTGGCCGTCTGGTTCTTCGCCCATTTCGATGTAGGAAATTGGATATCCTCGCGCCTTCAGGTACGCGATCTGGTTGACGGAATCCTCCGGAGTGCCGTAAAGCATAGCCACCGGTATCATCGCAGGCAGCCCACGCGTGTAGCCGCTGGTATAGAAGAGGTCAAGTCCTACCTGGTCTCGTTTGTCGTCGATGTCGCCAGGTTCGTGCCAGGGGTCCACGGAGGAGCAATAGGTTGTGGTCTGATCGGGATCAGCGGTGTGGCGCACAAGATCATGAAAGGTTCCGTCTCCCGAAACCGTTCCCAGATAGATTTCGTTGATCGCGTATCCCGCGCAGTTGCGACGGTCTGCCGCACCATGGGTGTCGCACGTATTGGAAGATTCCGACATCAGAATGCGCAGGTAACGCACCGGCATAGGAGAAGAGGCTAGCTGCAGTGTGGCAATTCCGCCCGATCCCTGATCGACGATGCCCCCGCGAAACGCGACCCACGTGCCCTTGGTGGGCTGCTTGATGGGATCTTCGCCGGTCCAGTACTGCACCAGGTAGCGTCGCGCGAACGGCTCCGCCCATGAAATCCGAATCGCACTGACCAGATGATTGTTTGCCAGGTCCAGAACCACCCACTGGGGATAGTTCGAATCGTCTTCGCCAGTGAAATTCCGGGTTAGATAGGGATTGCTCTTCCAATAGGTTTTCTCGTCTCCATCCGTCATGCGGGAGAAGCCGTTGGCATCGGTGCCGTCGTTGCGGGTAAATCCGCGATGAGGCAGGAAGTATCCGAATGAGTGTCGGAAGGGCGCAGCCGGCGTGGCATTGCCGACGAAATAGCCTTTGCCCCCCGGATCGCTCCACGTGCCCTGCGGATTCCAGTGCCAGGCCTCGACATGAAGTTCCGTGTTCTGCCGGTAGCTCACAGTCTGCCAGCCGGCAGAGAGAACCTGCTTCATGATCGGCTCGGTGAAAACCGCGTCCGTGGCAGCGGGGGTTATGCGATCGATGCCGGCGCCCAGCGCCTCCGTGGGAACGAACGAGTTCGTGGCATGGCCGGGAGTGATGTCAACACCAACAACCTGCCCGACGCTGGCAAGGGAGCAGACCAGCTGCAAGATCAGAATTGGTAGAGCCCCACGAATCCATTCGAAAGGCCGCACTCCAGCCCCCCCGACCAAGTGCATGAAATCCCCCTGCAGATCAATTTCGCCGAGCCCTGACCACCGAGCACCGACCACTGACCACTAACCCGCTGGCCGCCACCACCTCATCTGCTCCAATCCACTTTCCCTCGAAGCACGTTCAGAGAAGCCTGCGGCAAGCTGAATGAAGCGCCGAATCCGGCCTGCACGGTCTGGCTCACCGGCGGATGCTCCGGATCGGGAGCATTCTGTCACGGCAGAGGTCGCGGGTTCGAGTCCCGTCGTCCCCTGCCTCAAAATGGCCTCGGCTTTCGTTCCTTCTCCGCGTGTGGCTTTTTGCTGGTTTGCCCGATGCTCATCAAGTAGCTCACGAGATCGTCGAGTTCCTGGCGGGTTAGTTTGGATCCGTAGTCGTCCGGCATCAAGGACCGAGGTTGATATTCGACGCTCTGCAATTCCGACTTCGTAAAAAGATGGAACGCACCGTCAATGGTTTGCAGTTGCAAAGAGAAGTTGTCTTCGTTGCGCGCAATTCCCGTCTGCGTTTTCCCGTCCATCGTGGCTGCGATCACGGTTCGCTTGCGAGGGTCGAGACTCTTGTTGGGATCGGTAATGGCGCTACGAATCCCGCTTGCCGACTGCGTAGCGGCGTAGCCCGAGAGGTCTGAGCCGATGAATCCTCCCTCGCCCTTCACCATGTGACATTGCGAGCAGCCGGCCTTTCCAAAGAAAAGATCTTTTCCATGCATTGCATCGCCGGGCAGCTCCACCGCTGCGGTTTGCCCCTGCAGGCTCCCCAGGTAGCGGACCACAGCCTGGATCCGCGCGGTGCCGAGCGAACGAAAGGACGGCATTGCGGTCCCCGGGACTCCTTCCCGAACAATATGGACGAGAGCCTGGTCCGGCCGGCGCTGGACTTCCGGCCTGTGGGAAATATCCGGCCCACGCTCTCCTCCGCGCCCGTCGAGCCCATGGCAAGCCGCGCAACTCGTGGAAAAAATCTGTTTGCCTTCGAGTGCACGGTCGTCTCCGCCCGACGCGCCGGGTGCCTGCGCCCGCAACAGGGAAAGCGCACACACCTGCCACGCACACACCAGCAGTACCAACATCGGGAATCGCAAAAGTGCGCGAGACATTGGCTATTTTCGTTTTACAGCGTGTCCGAACAGGACGCGCGCCAGCGAGGCGCTGAATTTACCCATATTCATAAAATTTGATCTCCTTATTTTCCAGTATGAGAATTGGATTTTCCAGTACGAGAATTGGCCCTTCACAATGATTCGTCAACAGTGCTACAGTCCGCGTTCATATATACAGCCTGGAGGAGGAGATGAACAAATCGCAATATTGGAATTTGTCACGGAGAGGTTCCGTTCTCGTGGCCGGAATTCTGCTCATCTGTGCCATGTGGCAACTGAACTTGACCCTGCTGGCGCAATCCTCCACTGGTTCTCAGCCGAACGACAAACAGCTTCTCGAGAGCTATCGCCATGTGGAGGTGGCCTCCGTGTCCGATGCCCTGGAGCAGCTGACTGGCCGCCGCATGTACCTGTCCCATAAGATGCAGCCGATTTTCCCCGCCA
>JBGQIG010000381.1:0-3041 GCA_041498365.1 Terriglobia bacterium
GCGAGACGGCGCGAATGACCGTCTCCGCCGGTGCCCAGCGGCGGCCCGAGAGCTGACCTATCATCTCGAATCCGCTCACGAACAACACGAAGGTCGACACAAGTCCACAGACAACGCGCCACCGAACCGGTCTTCCCCTCGCCGAGGTTCGCGAAGTTAAGCGCGACATGAATCGCTTCGGCAGGGTGCGGCCCAAAGCCGCGTCATCCAGCACGAATAGGCAGAGCGAGATCGTAAGCAGATTAAAGAACGCATAGTTGCCGGTCAGGAATATCAGTATTTGCAGCACTGTAATGGCGAGGCCCGCGAATAATCGAATCCGGCGTGGCGCAAGCACCAACAACGGCACTACCAGCTCCACGAAGAAAACAAATATCACCGACATCCGTTGAAACCATTCCGGCAACTGATAGAAGTACCAGGCCAGTGGGGTGGGTAATGGCTGCGTCTGGTAGTGAACCGGTAAGGCCGTGAGGTGGGACCAGGTAGTATCTCGGCTCAGCAGCTTGACAGCGCCGGACAGGAAGATCAGCCGGCACAGCAGCCAGCGGAACAGCTTCACAATGGCGACCTCGGAATCGAGAAACACCGCGAGGAAGCCTGCCTCCAGCAGCAAAGCGTCCCACTGGTAATTCATGAACACTTGTCCGGCCGTGTCCAGCGACAGATAAAGCACGAACAGTCCAGTGCGGACTACCCTTGCGTTTACTCCGAACAACAGAAAAAGCGAGAGGCAGCCGCCGGCGATCCACACCGCACGCAGGCAAACATCGCTGCGGTTCAGCCACAAGAGTGTCGGGACGTTCCAATAGGCGGCCGTTCCCAGAGACTTGTGCACGGCACCGAGAAACTCACTGGCTGGGAGAATACCGTGCGACCCAACGAGGCCAGCTGCCTGGACCCCGAACGATGCAAACGCCATGAGATAGATCGCACCCAGCAAGCGCAGAAACACCCAGCTGGTCACGTGATACGTCTCGGGCCGAAGGGGAATTCCACGGAGCAGCCTCGTGGCCCAGTAAGCAAACGACCGACGGCTAGAAATGGTGCGGTAGGCCGCCTCACACAACGGAGCGACGCCGGGAAACCGATCGTACGACCACAGCATCCACCCCCTGTCCGGTACGGTGGCCAGCGCCGTGAATACCGCGTGGGCGCCGCTACGCACCTCCCCGCCTGGCAGAATGAGTTTGACCGCAGACGCAAACTCCTCACGTGACACTTGCGGAAATCGGTCGCCGACCTCCTGAAACGGCGCGTAGTTCACTCGGTCGCTCGTCAGGCCTTTCCAATAATCCACCCAGACGCGGCAAAACCCACAGTCTCCGTCAAAGACGAGAAGGGGCTCGTGGAACTGGTCTCGGTCCATACACTCACTCTGTGTGAACTCGTTTGGAGCAGTCGTCTCCGCCACGGGAAACGGTGCGCTCACTTCGTGCAAGCCGTCGCCTGAAGAGTGTCGCGAGTCATGTTACAGGAAGAAGACGAGCGTAAATCTGATGGAGGAGGGCCTGTACCCAGCAACCCCGGTGGCATACCGAGATGGGAGGTCGCGGCGATTTTTTGGGAGTTGAAGGGATCGTAAGCGGCCTGACATAGGCGACACGTTCTCGCCCCCAGCGGCACATCTTGGCTAAGTCCTAGAAGCCTGCCCCTGAACCGCATCTTCACCGTCCGGGCAGTCTACTGCTCGCAGCGAAAAGTGACTTGGTGCGTCTCACCAGCGGAGGTCTTGTGCTCGTAGATTGCGAGATGCCTCGACCCCGTGTATTCGTCCCCTACCTTGTACATCTCGGCGTGGTCGGCGGGGCAGGATACCGAGGACCGGCAGGCGAAGAGGAGGGCTGCCAGGCTGAGTACCGTGATTGCTATCTTCAGTGATTTCATGGTCTGCCTGTTTCATACCACGAATTCCGAGAGGTAGAGACTTACGGGAGTTCCGACGGCAGCCATCCCGAAAGTTATGTACTTCCAACTAATCGCTCGGGGAAATGTGTGACGTGACCTGGCACCCGCGCCCATCACGACTTGACGACTGTAGCGGATAATATAGCGTGCCAAGAGAATTTCAACCTGAGAAATGGCCCCGAATCTCCGCCTTCACGCTAGTCTTCGTCGGGAGGCATGGGTTCTCCGACGATGTTGTAGTACACCTCTTTGCGCTTCTCCGGCTTGGGCGGCTCGGCTTTTGGCGCGGGTGGCAGCGGCTTTGCCGACACAGAGTTTGCAACTGACGGCGCTGGGGGACCAACTTCCACAGGTCTCGCTACCGGTGCTGGCGCGACAACTGGAGTTGGAGCTACGGTGACAGATGCAGGTAGGGTAACCGGCGACGTGGCCTGGGTCATTGCTGCGGTCGCGCCCTGAGCAACGACTCGCACGGGTTCGACCGGCGCAATTGAAACCTTTCTCTGCGCCAGCTTCACTTTTTCCGCCCGTGGCCTCTGGAAAAAATAGTTGACGATTGCGGCCACAATCCCCGCAATACAAAACTCCAGTACCGAAACAAACAAATCCGGATAGTTGTAGGGCCGCTGGGTGAAAGAGGTCGGCAATCCCGAAGACTGCCCGAACACATCCCCCAGCCAGGGCACGACCAGGTTGTTCATGACCGACACAATCAGGTTCCAGATGGCCTCTCCCAGGATCACTGCCATGATGATCCGCCCAATCCACTTGCGCGGGTTCGCCCCCTCGGACGTGAATGTCTTCCCTGTCTGGTCCATGATTCTTCTGTCTTTACAAAGATTGTTACACACCAGCCAATCACGCGAAAAGGCAGTTAAGTAGCGACGTGTTCATTGGCCCGTTTGAACTTTAGCCGTGCCTCGTGAAACCTCACCGCCACTTTCTCATCTGTTTCCATGCTTGAACGAGCTCCTGAATTGCCCTGGCGCTTGGGAAGTGCCCCGGCCCGATGCGACATACCATGTGTGCGCTGCTGTAAAAATCTTGGACTGCTGTGACACTCATCATCGAGAGGCGTCGCTGCAACTCTGCCAGATCTTTTCGGCTGAGAACCTCATCCGGGGGTCTGGGAC
>JBGQIG010000382.1:0-3034 GCA_041498365.1 Terriglobia bacterium
ATGAGTACCCTTTCGTGGTTCATAAATGGCCTGTCAGTCATTATTGAGGCTTTCGGGCCCGGCTGCAAGCCGGACTGAGGCTTCCAAGTCATTTCTCTCGACAGAAGTAAGACCTGGCCTTCCAGAAGGCTGGAATCATCCAAGCTTGGATGCCAAGCCGTCATATCAATCTGAGACGGCCGGCAACCGCGTGGGCCGTTTGCGTTGATTGTTCGAATTTCTTTTTCGATGTCTTGACTGCACCTTGCCCTGGAGTAAAATTAATGCCCATACCTAACGCGGTATTGGCTTTCCACGCAAACTCCCGGGTTGCCCTTGCATCTGAGCGTGGACGCAAAAATTGCTCTTACGGTTCTGGAGGATTGCATGTCACTTCGTCGTGATAGAGATATTGCGCGACTGCTGTCTAGCCTCTTCTGTTGTGTGTTGGCCGCATTGCTGGCCCCCGTTGCCGCAATGGCACAGGAAGAATCCACCCCGAAAATAGAAATATTTGCCGGTTATCAGTGGCTGCATCCGGGGGCCACGGTTCCGTCTCCATTCCAACCCCCGACAACGCCTGTAGCGCAGAAAATGGGGGATATCCCTCAAGGTGCAGGTGCCAGTCTCACCTACAACTTCACTCCACATTGGGGACTGGAAGCCGACTACGGCGGCAACTCGAACAAGAACGGTTCAGAGAACACGGTTTCCATCGGACCCCGCTTTGCATGGCGCAATGAGGGTGTGACCTTCTTTGCGCACACCTTGCTGGGATACAACCGGCTGACGGTCCCGCTGGTTGACACCAGCAACGGCATCGGTGCGGTCCTGGGCGGCGGCATGGATCTTAACGTCTGGCGCCGGCTTTCGGTGCGCTTATTTGAAGCCGATTACGTCTGGGCAAACCACAACTTTGCGGATCAGGTCAGCCCGGCCTTTCCCGAATTGCGGCGTCCCCAACTGAGCGGGGTTCGGCTGCGGACTGGTGTGGTCTTGAACTTCGGTTTCCCCTCCGCGGCGGTTCCGGCGGCGAGCTGTTCCATCCAGCCCAGCGAAGTCATGGTGGGTGAACCCGTCACCGCTACGGCCAGCGCTAGTAATTTCAATCCCAAACACACCCTGAGCTATAACTGGGCCAGCACCGGCGGAAAAGTTACCAGCAAAGACAACACCGCAACCATCGACACCAACGGAGTTGCTGGCGGCAGTTATAACGTTACCGCTCGCGTCACCGACCCCAAGATGAAGAAGGGCGGCGAGGCGAGCTGCACGTCAACCTTCACGGTGAAAGAACCGCCGAAGAATCCACCCACCATGTCCTGCTCCGCCAATCCGACCTCGGTTCAGGCGGGCACACCCTCTACTGTGACCTGCACTTGCACCAGTCCGGACAATGTGCCGGTAACGGTCGGCAGTTGGACCGCGAGTGGCGGCAGCATTTCCGGCGAGGGCAGCACGGCTACTCTCAACACTACCGGAGCAGCAGCCGGGCCGATCACAGTCAGCGCTACTTGTACCGATTCTCGTGGCCTCACGGCGCCGGCTTCGACGCAGGTAACAGTGGAGGTTCCGCCTCCGCCTCCGCCGGAAGCCAGCAAGCTGAGCGAGTGCGAGTTCCCCAACAAGGTAAAGCCCTGGCGCGTGGACAACACCTGCAAGGCCGTACTGGACGACGTGGCCCAGCGGCTGCAGCATGATCCCGATGCCAAGCTGGTTGCTGTGGGTAACGCCGAGCCCGGCGAGAAGCGTAAGAACCTTGCCGCCGAGCGGGCGGTCAATTCCAAGGCATATCTCTCAGGTGGCGAAGCCAAGCAAGCCATCGATGCCAGCCGGATTGAGGTACGCACGGGCGGCGCCGGTACCCGGACCGCCGAGTACTGGGTCGTTCCAGCCGGAGCCACCTTCTCGGCGCCGGGAACCTCAGTGGTCGACGAGTCCATGGTGAAAGCAGTTCCGGATCACCCGGCTGCACCCAAGAAGAAGGCGGCTAAGCCCAAGGCTCAATGACAGTTGGCGAACCACGGCCGGCCGAGTTTCAATACTCGACCGGCCCTTTTTTGTCTGTCCTTCAGTAACTTGAAAAGCGCGTGTTACGCTGTCAATCTCAGCCGCGAGCGCATATTTTTTCGCCAGGGGCAAATTCACCTATGATTTCGCGTGCGATGCTGACGATTTCCCGTAAGTCATTGATTGTATTGGCAATTGGAATTCTCTCCGTCACTACTCTTTGGGCAGGACAGTGGACCGCCCTGGGTCCGGACGGAGGCGATGTTCGGAGTCTGAATTTCGATCCGCAGAATCCAGACCATATCTACCTCGGTACCAGCACGGGTACGCTTTTCTTTTCCGCGAATGGGGGACACAACTGGTCGCGGCTTGCCCGGTTGGGTGGCGATGACAATGTTCTCGATCACATCGCAATTGACCCCCAGAATCCAAAACACATCTACGTTTCCGCCTGGAGCGTGGTGAATCAGCAGGCTGGCGACATCTACCGCTCGCATGATGGCGGCAATAACTGGGATGCGCTTCCTGGCGTGCACGGGAAGTCGGTGCGTGCCATGACCATCGCTCCCTACGATTCCAAAGTGCTGGTCATCGGCGCCCTGGACGGTGTCTTCCGAAGCAAGAACGGCGGCAACAGCTGGGAGCGGATTTCTCCTCCTAACCATCCCGACCTGAAAAACATTGAGTCGATCGCGGTTGATCCCAAGAATCCCGATGTCGTGTACGCAGGCACCTGGCACCTGGCGTGGAAAACGGACGACAGTGGAGCCAGCTGGCATCGCATCAACAAGGGCATGATCGACGACTCGGACGTGTTCTCGGTCATCGTGGATTCCACTAATCCTTCGGTCGTATTCGCTAGCGCGTGCTCCGGAATCTATAAGAGCGAAAATGCGGGCGACCTCTTTCGCAAACTGCAGGGCATTCCGTTCTCCGCGCGCCGCACTCGCGTTCTGAAGCAGGACCCGAGCGATGCGGCGACAGTTTATGCCGGGACCACCGAAGGTCTGTGGAAGACCACGGATGCAGGCAAGTCCTGGAAGCG
>JBGQIG010000383.1:0-3010 GCA_041498365.1 Terriglobia bacterium
AACAGTCGCAACCTATTTGAGAAAGTCTGGGACGAGCACGTAGTGTGTGTCTCTCCCGGACGGCTCCCTCTTCTCTACATCGATCTGCATCTGGTTCATGAGGTCACCTCTCCCCAGGCGTTCGAAGGACTGCGAGCTGCCGGCCGGCGCGTGCGCCAGCCTCATCGTACTTTCGCCACGGTAGACCACAACATTCCGACCGAGCCTCGAGGTACTCCCATCACCGACCCCATCGCAGCCCGTCAAATTAAAGCCCTGCAGCAGAATTGCGCAGAGTTCGGAGTGCCTCTGTTCGACATGGACTCGCCTGACCAGGGAATTGTGCACGTCATTGGTCCGGAACTGGGGCTAACCCAGCCCGGCATGACGATTGTATGCGGCGACAGCCATACCAGCACGCACGGCGCATTCGGTGCGCTGGCATTCGGCATCGGCACGTCGGAAGTGGAACACGTGCTGGCGACGCAGTGTCTGCCGCAGCGCAAGCCGAAAACCATGTTGATCGAAGTGCGCGGTGCGCTTTCCGCTGGCGTTACGGCGAAGGATCTGGCGCTCGGCATCATTGGACAGATCGGGACCGATGGTGCAGCAGGTTTCGTGATCGAATACGGCGGCGAGGCCGTGTCCGCGCTTTCGATGGAAGGCCGCATGACTTTGTGCAATATGAGCATCGAGGCCGGGGCCCGCGCCGGAATGATTGCGCCGGACGAAACAACGTTCACCTATCTCCGAAGTCGCCGTTTTGCTCCCCGCGACAAAGATTGGGAGAACGCTTGTGCCCATTGGCGCAGCTTGCCCTCTGATCCCGGAGCGCATTACGACAAGATGGTGGAGATCAGTGCTTCGCAGCTCGCCCCCTTTGTGACCTGGGGCACGAACCCGGGGATGGTGGTACCGGTCAGCGGGCAGGTCCCTGAATTGAGTGGTTTGAAAACCGATGCTGACCGGCACGCCGCCGAGCGCATGTTGGAATATATGGGACTTGAACCCGGCACGCGCATCGAAGACATCATGGTGGACCGGGTGTTCATAGGCTCCTGCACCAACTCCCGGCTGGAAGATTTGCGCGCGGCCGCACGTGTGGCCAGAGGATATCGTGTGAATCCAAAGGTGCGCGCCATGGTCGTGCCGGGATCACAAGCGGTGAAGCACGCTGCCGAGCAGGAGGGCATACACAGAATTTTCCAGGAGGCCGGCTTCGAGTGGCGCGAATCTGGATGCTCGATGTGCCTGGGAATGAATCCAGACATCCTGCAGCCCGGCGAACGCTGCGCCTCCACCAGCAATCGCAACTTCGAAGGCCGCCAGGGACGCGGCGGACGCACCCATTTGGTCAGTCCCATGATGGCTGCCGCAGCCGCCATCGCCGGGCATTTCACCGACATCCGCAACTGGCAGTTTCACTGAGGAAAAAAGATGCAACCGTTTCGCGCACACAAGGGTCGCGTGTCGCCGCTCTATCGCGCCGATGTTGATACCGACCAGATCATTCCCAAGCAGTTTTTGAAACGGATTGAGAAAACGGGCTTTGGAGAGTTCCTGTTTTACGACTGGCGGCGCACGCCAGAGGGCAACCCCGACCCGTCATTCCCTCTCAACCAGCCGCGCTACGCGGGCGCGAGCGTACTCGTTGCCGGGAAGAATTTCGGCTGCGGGTCTTCGCGGGAGCATGCCGTCTGGGCGCTGGAGGACTACGGATTCCGTGTGGTGATCGCGCCTTCATTTGCCGATATCTTTGCCAATAATTGTGTGAAGAATGGCATCCTCACCGTGGTTCTGACCGAAGAAGAAGTGGGCGAGATCATTCGCCGGGCGACGGAGATTCCCGACTACGAGATGACGGTCGATCTTGAGGCGCTTAGAGTGCAAGACAGGCGAGGTTTTTCCGCGACCTTTAAGATCGACGAATTCACCCGCCATTGTTTGCTGGAGGGGTTGGACGATGTCGGACTCACTCTGCAGCACGAAGCCGAGATCGCAGCCTATGAATCGCGGCACCCGATTCTCCAAAGCGCAAAGCAGGCGTTCAGGCCGCAGGGCCCAGCCTCGGCCCGCAGCAGCCTATTGCAGAGAAAGTGGTAAACTGTTGCTTCCGCACGCCGGAGAGGTGGCAGAGCGGCCGAATGCGGCGGTTTGCTAAACCGTTGTACGGGCTAACACCTGTACCGAGGGTTCGAATCCCTCCCTCTCCGCCAATGTTCTTAGTTCCAAGCACTTGTCCAGATTTTCCAAGCGACCGTCTTATTAACCCATGGCCCTCCTGATGTCCCGATAGTGTCCTTTAGGGATGTCCCATGGTTCTCACAAGCTGCCAAGGCCAGCCCTGTTCAAAACGGGATCTTGCCGGACTTTGACCATGCCATCCCATTTGTTCTGTAGCTGGAACAAGGGAGATGCGATTGAGTTGATTAAGCGAGACTCTGCCGAGGAAGATCCTAATGGCCAACAAACGAGAAAAACGTTTTACCTTTCCGACGTGTTCGTGAACCTTAAGGATCAGGCGTACAGAACGGAGCTGGAGCGTTTTTTCGACCTGGTATTTTCGGACCCTTTGACCACCCCGACCCAACACGAAAATGCCATGTTCTTAGCCTATGCCTCATCATTGAGGTCGGGTCAACTGGGACGCCAGGTTGGAGCGGCACAATCACCTCCAAGACCGGAGAGGCCAAATCTACGGTCGGCCACTAAGGTCATGCCGAAAAGAAATGATTTCCGCGTGGGTGAGGGCTAAGTTGGAAGGCCGATGCGGCGCAATAGATCCCGGAAGCGCGGATCGCTTCTCAGGGGATCGAGCCGCGGCTCCCACTTGCTGTACACGAGCCAGGTGGAGCGTTCAGCCACAGCCTTTGTGATCCACGCGAAGGCTGTGTCCTTCTGTCCCAGAGCGGTGTAGATCAGTGCGATGTCAAAAGGCGAAACATAGGACTGCCTGGCTCGCTCCAGAAGGCCTTGCAAGACCTGCTCTGCATCGCTCCGCCTGCCAGCCAGCGCATAAGCGTGCGCGAGT
>JBGQIG010000384.1:0-2993 GCA_041498365.1 Terriglobia bacterium
ACCCCGCCTCGCAGCGGTAGCCCTTGCATCATCACTAGCCCTTCACCTCCATCAGGTTGGGCAGGGGACTTTCACCCCCAAGCTGCTGGGCGTGCCCAGCACACAACCAAGCCGCTAAAGCGGCAGCCCTAACCCAGTGGCATCTCGTGTCGTGGAGAGATAAACCAACGGACGAAAGGAGTTCGTTGGATGGCACCTCTACGAAAACGAATGCTGGAAGAGCTGCAGTTGCGCAACCTTTCCGAGGCTACGGTGAGCGCCTATCTGGGGGCGGTCACGCGTTTTGCCAAACACTTCGGAAAATCGCCGGAGCAGCTAGGCCCGGAGCAGGTCCGTCAGTACTTGCTTCATCTGATCAACGACAAGCAGGACACCTGGAATACGATTCAAGTGTACCGGGGAGCGCTCAAATTCCTCTACGTCAAGGTTCTCAAGCAGTCATGGTTTGACCAGGAGATTGCTGTTCCCAAGAGACGGCTCCAGCTGCCGACCGTGCTGAGCCCGGATCAGATCGCGCGCATCCTCGACCAAACCAGCAACTTGAAGCATTGGACCATCATCGCCACCTTCTATGCCACGGCCCTGCGCTGCGATGAACTGCGCCATCTGAAGGTGAGCGACATCGATAGCCAGCGGATGGTCCTGTATGTACGCAGGGGCAAGGGCAGTGTTCCAAGAAACATCCCGCTGTCTCCGGTTCTGCTGGAACGGTTGCGCGTCTACTACCGATGGCGCAAGCCGAAGGAGTGGCTGTTCCCGTCTAAGCAGCGCCACGATCAACCGCTCGATGACGCTTCCCTCCGCCATCTCTGCCGTCAAGCCGGACTACGGGCCGGCCTCCCACTCCCAGTCCATCCGCACCTGTTCCGCCATGCTTGCGCCACCCACATGCTGGATGCCGGCACGGACCTCCGCACCATCCAGGTTTTGCTCGGCCACGCCGATATTCGAACCACTGCTCGGTATCTCCGCGTATCCCTGCAGCGGCTGCAAGGCGCCCACAGTCCATTCGATGCGCTCTTCCTGAAGCCTGTTGAGCGTGGCAAGGATGACGGTCGACGGCGGTGACCGAGCCTCGACTGGAAGTCGCCGATGTCTTCCGCCAACACGGTCAGGAGTTCCTGGATCGCTGGGGAGAAGTACTGTCTCGCCTGCAACGGAAGGCACTCCGAGACATCAGCGCATGCCGTACCGCTGCGCTCGGCACACACCTGGAGCAATGTGACCACTGCGCACACCAGGTCATCGCATACCAATCCTGTCGCAATCGGCATTGTCCAAAGTGCCACAGCCGGACGCGCGACGAGTGGCTCGCCCAGAGGGCGGAGGAGATCCTGCCGGTTCCCTATTGTCATGTCGTATTCACGCTGCCGCGAGAATTAGCGGTGCTGGCATTGCAGAACCCACGCGTCGTCTACGGAATTTTGTTTCGTGCGGCAGCCGAGTCTCTGCTCGAATTAGCGGCCGATCCGAAACGACTGGGAGCCAAGCTGGGCTTCCTGTCCGTCCTGCACACCTGGAGCCAACGGCTCGAATGCCATCCCCATGTCCACTGCGTCGTGCCCGCCGGCGGACTATCTCCCGACGGAAAACGATGGATCTCTTCTCGGAAGAAATTCTTCTTGCCGGTGGTTCCGCTGAGCTGCCTATTTCGCGGCAAATTTCTGGCTTATCTCGAACAGGCATTCAACCTGGGTCGCCTGGAGTTCTACGGACAAGTTCGCGAACTGGCTCACCCTTTCCGCTTCCAGGATTTTCTATCGTCCCTGTACCAGAAGAAATGGGTGGTCTACGCCAAGCCTCCGTTCGGCGGACCGGAGCAAGTCCTGCGGTATCTGGCGCGATACACCCATCGAGTGGCGATTTCCAATGGGCGGCTGTTGAGCCTTGAGGATGGTCGCGTGCGCTTTCGATGGCGAGATTCGCAGGACCACAATCAGATCAAACAGATGTCCCTCGACGCCGTGGAGTTCATCCGCCGCTTTCTCCTGCACATTCTACCCGGCGGCTTTGTGAAGATCCGGCATTTCGGCTTTCTTTCGAACCGCAATCGCAAGGCCATGGTTCAGCTCTGCCGGGAACTCCTGCCACCATCGGCCGTAACGTCAGCTATGATCGAGCGCCACGAACCTCTCTGCCCGGTCTGCAAAATCGGTCACCTCCATGTGATCGAATGGCAGCCAGCGCGGCAGGCGCTCTCCAGCCCAGCACTGCACTGCCAAACACCGGCTTTAGACTCTTCCTAAAAACCGATGATCATTCTGCTCCAAGCCCGTCACCAAATGCAGCTTACAACGCCTGCGCACATGGAACGTGTGTCTTCCCGCGTCGGACAGACGCTGCAAGAACCGATTGCCTATCCCTTCTCGGCCGCATCGTCACTCGCCACATATCCTATTGTTCGCTGCTCCACCGCTCAAAACTCCCGAACACCCCTAAGCAAGTCCAGCACGCCAGAAACCAATCCCCATAGGCTGTCTTAGCGGCTTAGTTCAATGGCTTGTATCGGGAATGCGCCGGCGATCGGCTTCGTCTTCTTCCCCGGCTGCACCACGCCGGCGCACTCCCGATACAATCCTAAGGCATTAAAGGGACCTACATGAACGATTTGATCGTGACCGAAAAGCTGGCGGAGTGGCAGAGTTTGAAAGGGTTGGTGCTCGACAGCGTCTCGTCGCCGATTACGCGCCGCGTCTACAACATGGCGCTGGACGAGTTTATCGCGTGGTTCCGACAGGCCCCGCGGCCCGGCTTCACCAAGGCGACTGTCAGCGCCTGGCGAGTATCACTTGAGGCCCGCGGACTTGGTTCATCGTCGATCATTATCCGGATGTCAGCTATTCGCAAACTTGCCGTCGAGGCGCCCGACAATGGGCTACTGGCGCCGGCGTTGGCGGCCGGGATCATTCGCGTGAAGAGCGCAAAATCGGTGGGCATCCGTGTTGGCAACTGGCTAACGATACGGCAGGCGCAAACGCTCCTCAGTACGCCGG
>JBGQIG010000385.1:0-2988 GCA_041498365.1 Terriglobia bacterium
AATGGTCCCCGCGTAATACGTCAGTAACCCGGACGAACAGGGCGGAGGGGGTGACCCAAGAAATCAACTCGTTGATAAAGTTGGAGAACTTGCTCATCGCGACATCCCCCTCCGTCCAAAGGCGTCATTCACTGAATGTGCCAGGTGATTCCGGTGTCGCTCGTGGTCCAGATTTCGTGGTCGCCGGTGGTCAGCCTGCCGTGTTGGGAGTCGGTGAATTCGACGGTGATGATGTCAGCTGTCAGGGGCCTGCCGTTCGCCATTGGCTTGACTTGCGTCCAATGCTCGCCGGCGTCCGAAGAATGATAAAGTGCGCCGGCCGCACCTCCCACCCAGATGTCGGAATCGCGTGCCGTGAGCGCGCGGAAGACGACGTTGCTCGCCACCACGACGAACTGCCAGCTTCGGCCGGAATCGAAGGAACGCTGCACTGCGCCCTCCGTCGAAAGCGTCCAGCGTGGCGCGGCTTTGGCCTTAGGGCGTGACAGCTTGCCATACTGACCGGAGTCCGTTTCAGCCACTTCAGCGGATGCCGTGTCCGCCTTGCGGTCTCCCAGTGCCATCCCGCCCACCATTCCTGCGCGTCCGTTCTGAACCTTCTTACGGGACTCGTTCCTGCGCGACTCATCCTTCGCCTTTTCCGCCGCGGTTTGCGCCATTTCTGAAGCAGGGGCAGCTTCGACCTCCACCGTTTCGGTCATGGCCCTCGCAGTGTAATCAAGATTGTCGTTCCGTTCTTTCGTTTGTGGCTCTGCATCCGCGGCCTTTGCGGCTGGGGGTGACGCAGGAGCAGTCGCGGCCAGCCGCCCCATGACCTGTGAGGGCTTGTCGCCGGAAACCGCATTGGCGGTACCACTCTCTCTCAGCTCGTTTTTCGCTGTCTGATTCTGTTGCAATTGCCGGTTTTCAAGTTGGGCGATTGCCAGTCTGTCCATCACCGCCGCGCCTGCGACGGACCTCGTGTCCGCAGTCTCGCGCTGCTTGGCCAACTTGCCGGCAGTCTCGAAATCGCGAGCCGACTCGAACGGTGACGGAGGTGGAATCTTTCCTGCCATCTTCTGGTTCAGCCGGTTGGGAACTTCGCTTTCCACTTTGAGGTTCACGGGTGGCGCGAGCGGCTCGACGGATTTTTGCGCAAGCGGAGGCGCCATGACAGATCGCAGGTCATAGCGCAGAGTCACGGCTCCCACGACGACCACAACGCAGGCTGCCAACGCGCCCCAGCGCAGCACTGGCCAGGTGAGCCAGGGCAACCTAGCTGGGCTCGTGGAAAGTACAGGCTCGCTTTGGGACACTGCGAGCGACACGACATTCCGGCAATCGGAGCACTCCGCCAGATGTTGCAGGACCTGAGCCCGCTCGCGGTCCTTCAGGGACTTCTCGGCGAAGGCGGTCAGCAGGTCGGGATCGGGATGCACTCCGGCTTTAGAGGCTACCCGCAGGCGCTGTCGCACGATTTTGGGAAGTTGCTCCATTTCCTTGCTGCCCTGTTTCTCCTTGTGCTCTCTCAAACTGCTAACCGCAACGGCTCAAGCCGGAACTGGTTTGACGACTTGCGGCACGACTCAAGTCGTGCCCTTCCCGTTAGCCCGGAGGTCCGAGGTCCGGCGTCGGGCCCTCCGCCTTCTTCTCTGAGAACGCTCGGGCGTCGGTTTCTTGCGCCACCCGGCCACGGATATTCAATCTCAAGTCACGCACATCTACCTCTAGAGCTTCCTCGGCCTGACGTCGGCTCATGCCTTTACGCTCCAGCGCGGACAGAATTCGCTTGCGCATGGACTTGGCCAGCTTTTCGAGCTTGCGGCTGATCGTGGACTCGTGCACCGCAAGCATGCGGGCAATCTCGGCCAGTGTGCGGTCGTCCAAATAATACGACGCCAGAATGAATCGCTCTTCCGCCGACAGTCCGGACAAGACTTCATCAGTGGCAGCTTCGACTCGGGAATCGACCGCGACGGCAGGTTCAGGCTCTGCCGCCGAAAACTGGGCGCCGTCTTCGCTCTCTTCGTCCAGACTTACCAGCCGCCGCTGGCGGCGATAGCGGTTCACAAACTCTTGCGCCATCACGGTGCGCAGCCAGCCTTCCAGGGAGCCGCGGCCGGTGTACGAGGCCAGCTTGGAAACGCGCTGACCTTCGCGCGTGGTGGTCCCGTAGAGATCGCCATAAAGCGAGTCCGCCAGTTCGCGCGCGGCAGAGCTTTCTTTGGCGATGTAGCCCGCGATGTCGTAGAGCTTCTCGCGGTAACGAGCCATGAAGATTTCCCAGGCAGGTTCATGGCCGGCGGCACAGGCTCGGGCCAGCGCCAATTCCTCCAGCCGCAAGCTGGCATAGAGTTCCGCGGTCTCTTGAGGAGAAGCCCCGGGGGGCAAATATTTGGCCGCGATTTCACGCAGAATCGAGGCGAAATGCTCACGACTGATCCCGAAATTCCCACTCTTCTCATATAGCTCTGTCATCACGGATTCCAGCCCAGCGGCAGGTTCTGTTATGGGTTGGACACCGTGGTGAGTCATGGCGGGCAGAGCCATCCCGGATGCTATCAACATTTGTGATGCAAGAACCTGAAAATTTGCCGTTCCTCGGTAAGCGCAGGCCTACCAGCGCGGTGGGCGGGACGCCCACCGGACAGCCGGCGAGACGCCGGCGCTACACAAGGAGGAACATTATGAATTCCAAGCTGTTAGCCTCGCTTCCGTTTCTTGCTTTGCTGGCAGGAATGGCGGTATTTCTGACCTGTAAGGCCCCCGCCGGAGAAGTAGCTTCGCCATCCGGCTATAAGGTGCTGGCGCCCATCCGGCAGGGGAATCTCACCGTATTTCCGGTCGTTTCCGCGCAGTCCCACGACACCAAGGAATTACTTACCCATGATGAAGGCCTGCGCTCGGGCGAAGTGATCGTGACCGAGTCCGGAAGCGTCCAACCGCTGATTCGCCGACGCCGGACCCCCGTCTCACGTGAGGGCGCCCAGGTCAACCAGTTGGTGTTGG
>JBGQIG010000386.1:0-2961 GCA_041498365.1 Terriglobia bacterium
CTGTTCACACTGTTTATCTTTCTCTTTGCGGCAATATCCCTGGCGCAAACTGTGCCCGAACCATCGGCCGCGGCCAACTCCTCGAAACCGGCCTCGCCAGCAACCATTCTGGCTGCGGGGACTACTATTCCCGTGGAGCTGTCGAAATCAGTTGACGCCAAGAAAAGCAAGGCAAACGACAAAATCGAGGCCAAAACGTCCATGGATTTGCTGTCACACGGCCAGATCGTGGTTCCCAGAAACACAAAAATCATCGGCCATGTGACCGAGGTCAAAGCTCGCAGCAAGTCATCGCCGGACTCGATGGTAGGAATCTCCTTTGATCGCATGCTGATGAAGGATGGGCGCGAAATACCTTTACAATCAGCTGTACAGGCGATTGCGCGGCCCTTGCAGACTGGGGTTAGCCTCAGGGGAAGTGAGTCTATCGCTGACACGGCCGCGGGCATACCCTCAGCCGCGCAGGGGTCGCGAGGCTCAAGCACAGGGATCCCTTCGTCACCGACTCCGTACCCGTACCCGTCCGCGCACCCAACCGCCGGGGGCACCGAAATATCGCCGGATCCGATGAGATTGGACGGTTCCACCGTCAGCCCGCTGAGCCCCGCAAGCCAGGGAGTAGTCGGGATGAGAGGACTCTCGCTGAAGACTTCAGGGCAGGCCTCTGTGCTGAGCTCGAACACGGACAATGTACATCTGGATAGCGGAACGCAATTGATTCTGCGAGTGCAGTGAAGCAGGGGCACGCCACTGCATGTTTTCCCCAAAAAACAACACGCGCGAGAGAATTGGCGCCGCGATCCGGAGCATTCCGTACGGCAGGGTCTCCACCTACGGCGCGGTTGCGAAAGCTGCCGGATTTCCCGGCGCTGCCCGCCAGGTGGTGGCGGCGTTACGCGGTGCGGTCGGGCTGCCGTGGCAACGAGTGCTGGGCGCCGGAGGCGCCATAAAGCTGCGCGGAGACTACGCCTTCGAACAGCGCTTCCGGCTGGAGGCGGAAGGAGTCACTTTCCGCGGTCGCAAGGTGGACATGAAACTGCATGAGCACAAATTCCCCAAAGCCAAGAAAACGCGCTGAAAACTGTGCAGTTTCTTTTCTGATCGAAGTCCGAAGCCCACATCCCGAAGCCCAGAGTCCGAAGGCCGAGGTTCGGCGCCTGAAGGCAGGCGTGACCGCTAACGCTGGCTGATCTCCTTGGCTGCAACTCTCTGATTGAACTCTTCGGACTTACCTCGCGGCACAGTGAGCGACTTCCATTGCTTGGCTTGCAGGTGCTTCGCCAGGAATACGATCTGCCCGCAATGATAAGCGTAATGAGCGATCTGACGATTGATCGCCTGCATCACAGAGTGCGGCTCCCCGCGGATCGCGACCGTGCGGCTAAGATCCACATCCGACAGAGGCTCAAGGGCGGTGAAGACGTAATTCCATCCCTCCTCCCACAGTTTCATCAACGCGGCCCTGGTTGCTGGCGGGTTCTCAAACTCGGTGTCGCGCTTGCGGTCCGGTTTCTCGCCGTCACTGATCAGGAAGTCTGTCCAGCGTGATCGCATATTGCCCACCAGGTGCTTAACGATGATTGCGATCGAGTTCATCTCGCTATCCAGAGCGACGAAGAGTTGTTCGTCGGTGACTTGCTCCAGGCCGCGTTCAGTCAGCTTCTTGTAGTAACGGAATACACCGAGCGAGTCCCGCAGGTAGGATGTGGTGAATTCATGCGCCATGTGTTCTCCTAAACCTTGAACTGCTCGTCGATCTCGACCTGGTACCCCGCAACCAGCCGGTTCGTCTCATTGGCCATTCCTACCACGGCCATCAATTCCTTGAACATGGCATCGGTCATGCCTTTGTTTCTCGCCCCGGCGGTATGCGACGCAATGCAATATCCACACTGATTGCTGACGCTCACCGCCAGGTAAACCATTTCTTTCGTCACCGGATCGAGCGCTCCGGGCGCCATGATCTGCTTGATATCTTCCCATGTGCGTTTGAGAGTCGCGGGGTCATGCGCAATAGCCTTCCAGAAATTATTGACCCAGTCAGTCTTGCGTGTGGTCATGATGTCGTCGTAGACCGCCCGCACTTCCGGACTCGCGTCTTTGTATTCAATAAGGCCGAGGGTCGCCATTTGGTTGCTCCGAGATAAGTCAAAAGATTACCGCAAAGCTCGCTAAGAGGAGCCGCAAAGTGCGCAAAGAAAACCTTCGTGACCATTGGGAATCTCTTTGCGTTCTTTGCCGTTCTTCTTAGCGACGTTTGCGGTTAAAAGCTGTTTCTAGCCCGCAGGTAACTCACCGCCCAGCAGCCTACCCAAGCCCGCAGCCGCTACCCGCAGCCCCAAGTAAAATTGCCCAAAGAGCGCATACACGGCGCTCACCTCATCAAACCGCATCTCGTAAATGAGCTTCTTGAACACCAAAGGATCGTCCGCGAAAAGGTCCACACCCCACTCCCAGTCATCGAATCCAATCGACCCAGTGATGATCTGCTTGACCTCACCGGCATACCGCCTGCCCACCAGCCCATGCTCGTTCATCTGCCGTGCCCGTTCTTCGATAGGCAAGGTGTACCAGTTCCTTGCCTCCCCCCGCCGCCGGTCCATGGGATAAAAGGAGACATAGCGGTGCTTGGGCAATTCGGGAAACAAACGCGGATGCATGGCCTCCTTCTGCCGGGCCAGGACCTCCGTAATTTCCCGTTTCCACTCGTCCGAGTGCGGCTCGACGCCGCGATCCTTCAAATCCCGATAAGCCTTGATCGTGGACTCGTAGAGCCCCAGTTCGATCACAGACAGGTATGAAGTCGCCGGCTCCAGATAATCGCTCAGCCGGAGCTGCGCCAGTCGCAGCTCGGCCTGATTCAGCTCGTCAAACGATCGCCGAAAATGGACGAACATCAGATCGCCCTTGTGTCCCAGCAAAGAATAGAGAGCGGACTGTCCCCCGGCATTCTGCTCCATC
>JBGQIG010000387.1:0-2904 GCA_041498365.1 Terriglobia bacterium
CGAAATCGTCGCACGCGGCGCGCTTGTGACTGCCGGCTATTACAATTTGCCGGAAGCAACGGCTGAAATCCGGACTTATGGCTGGCACCACACCGGTGACGTGGGCTACCGAGACGATGACGGTTTCTTCTACATTGTCGACCGCAAGAAGGACATGATCATCACCGGTGGCTTCAATGTGTACTGTGCCGAAGTCGAGGCCTGTGTGATGGAGCTTGCCCAGGTTCGCGAATGCGCGGTGATCGGAGTACCCGATGAGAAATGGGGAGAAGCGGTGAAGGCTGTCGTTGTTCTTCGCGAAGGTGCAGTCCTAAGCGAAGAGGCGGTGATCAGCTACTGCAAGGCTCGTCTTGGCGGTGTGAAGTCGCCCAAGTCCGTCGACTTCTGCCGCGAGATCCCAAAAACACCAGCCGCCAAGACGGACAAGAAGGCTCTCCGTAAACCCTATTGGGTGGCGGCGGATAGGGCCGTGCATTGAAGAGGCTCGCGAGCGAGGGCCTGGAAGAACGCTAACTATGATTGAAGATGTTTACATTCTTGGGATTTACAGCACGCCCGTGGGCCGGTTCCTGGAGCGGTCGCCGAAAAGCCTCGTGCGCGATGCTTATCTGGGTGCGCTTGAAGACGCGAGCATCGATGGAGGCGCGATCGGACACGTGTGGTTCAGCAACATGATGCTCGACTTTTGGGGACAGCCAAACGTGAAAGGCCAAGTCTGCCTCTTACCGCTATTGGAAGAAGGGCTGCTTCCGGCTGGCGTGGCTACAACCAACGTCGAAGCGGCTTGTGCCAGCGGCAGTCTGGCTTTCAACGGCGCGTGGAAAGATATTCTCTCGGGGCAGTGCGACGTTTCCCTGGCCATTGGTATGGAAAAAATGTACGACCCGTCGCGGCGGGCAGAGTTTTTTGCCCGGCTCGAAAAGGGGACGGATTTTCTGGATCCTCAGGATTGGACCGAACTCTACAAGAGCACGGCTTTGGATTGCGGAACGAAGTTCGAGCCAAGTCCCGAACGCTCCATCGCCATGGATATCTATGCGCTTTGGGCGAGGACGCATATGAACCGCTACGGAACCACGGAGCGGCAAATTGCCAGTGCCGCCGCGAAGAATCACACGAATTCCGCTGGCAATCCAAGAGCGCAATACCGATTTCCCATGGATGTTGATGGAGTGCTTGCCGATCGCATGGTATGTGCGCCGCTCACGCGTGCGATGTGCGCACCCATCGGAGACGCAGCGGCTGCTGCGCTGCTTTGTTCCAAAGCAGCGTTGCGGGACATGCCTGCGAAAGCACGCAAGCGTGCAATACGCATCCGCGGGCACGCTGTGGCGGGGGGCCGCTTCCGAGCTTCCTGGGAAGACGAACGAGCTCCGGTGCTGGCTTCCCGTAACGCCTATCGCATGGCCCAGCTTAAGCCTGACGATATCGACGTGGTCGAACTTCACGACGCGACGTCTTTCGCGGAAATCCACTTGGTGGAGGATTTGGGATTCTGTCCCCGGGGTCAAGGCGGTCCGTTTACCGCCTCCGATGCGACGGCTCGTTCTGGGCGGATGCCGGTGAATCCGTCGGGAGGATTGGTTTCGAGAGGGCATCCGATCGGAGCCACAGGCCTCATGATGCTGAACGAATTGTGCATCCAACTCCGTGGCGAGGGCGGCGCCATGCAAGTGCCCGATGCCCGGATCGGATTGGCGGAGAACGGTGGCGGGCTGATCGGCAACGATCTGGCTGCGTGCGCGGTCACCATTCTTGAAGCGGTAAATTGAGGAGGACGGACATCGTTACGATTTTACGAGTTCCCAAGTCGGGCGGAATCCCGACAACTAAGGCGAGAGTGGTGCGCTGGTTCAAGAAGGAAGGCAGCAAAATCAAGCAAGGTGATCCGGTCGTGGAGCTTGAAACCGATAAAGTGAATTACGAGCTCGATTCACCGGCCGCGGGTGTGCTGCTCAAGATTGTTGCCGCAGTAGACGCGGAAGTACCCGTGGGCGACCCGCTCTGTTGCATCGGCGAGCGGGGAGAAGCTCTTCCGGAATTTTGAAGCAAGGAGATTGCAAAGATGCGAAAGAAAAGAGCCCTCACGAAGGATCGACTGATCTGGATGTATACGCAGATGGTGCGCATCCGCGAGTTCGAAGAGCGTGTCAAGCGGACGTTCGTCGAGCACCCAGGGGTGATACGCGGACATACGCATCTCGGCGACGGTGCCGAAGCCACGATCGTCGGCTCGCTTGCGACGCGGGACGACGACGACCTTGCGATGCCCAGTTACCGCTGCCATGGATATCCCCTCGTACTCGGCACTTCGCCGCGAAAGATCATGGCGGAGATCTACGGCCGGAAGGACGGGCTCTGTAGAGGATTTGGCGGGTCCATGCATCTGGCTGACCCGGAGCATCACTTTCCCGGCACATCGGGGATTATCGGGCAGAGTATTACGCACGGAACCGGAGCAGCGCTGACCGCGCAGGTGAAAGATACCGGCCAGGTGATTTATTGCTTCTTCGGCGACGGTTCGACGAAGCAAGGGGCCTTTTACGAATCTTTGAACTTGGCGGCTGTGTGGAAGCTGCCAATCGTTTACATCCTTGAAAACAACTACTACCAGGCCTACACGCACATCAGCCTGGAGGATGCCAACTACATCGCGGGCGACCCGCTGTCGCAAAAAGCGCAGGCTTTCAGCATCCCAGGTGTGACCGTGGATGGGACCGATCCGCTCAAAGTCTATGCGGCAGTGGACAAGGCCGTTGACCGCGCGAGAAGCGGGAAGGGGCCGAGTCTGATCGAGGCGAAGTTCTACCGCTTGAGCGCGCATGGAAACGCCATCACCGTGCCTCCTGTTCCAACGCAGTTCCCGGAGCATGAGGCTGTAGAAGTCTACGGAAGGAAGAAGGA
>JBGQIG010000388.1:0-2899 GCA_041498365.1 Terriglobia bacterium
GCCGCGGCCGCGAAGTCTTCGGCGGTGAGTTCATCGGATCCAGTTGCCGGTTTTTCCAACTTTCGCTGGACCTTGCGCTCGGCCTTTTCTTTCTGCTTTTCCTGCCGTGAGCGCTCTTTCTGACGCTTGGTGAAGCTGGAACGGCCTCGACCAGACATAGACACCTCCAAGGGACATTTTTTTGGCAGATCGGTATTCGTGAAACCCTGCAATGCTCTAGCGGGTGTTGCTCCTTACCAGCGCGGCTCTCGAGGCTGACGCGCATGGCCCTGATAGTCGTCACGCCCACCGCCACCGCCGGAACGTCCACCACCGCCAGGACGCCCGCCTCCACCGCCCGGACGGCCGCCGCGCGGCGGGCCGCCGCGATCCGTCTTGGGACGGGCTTCGTTGATGTTCAAGGCGCGCCCACCCAGTTCCTTGCCGTTGAGGGCAGCAATGGCCTTCTCGGCTTCGGCGGAATCGGTCATTTCGACGAACGCAAAGCCGCGGGAACGGCCGGTATCGCGATCGGTCACGATGCTGACTTGCTCGATGGCCCCGTGGGGTTCGAACAGCGCCCGCAACTCTGCTTCAGTGGTGCTGTGGGGGATGTTGCCAACAAACAGCTTCTTCATATAGTTCCTCTTGCTGCCAGGCTAAAGTGTAACTCAAAATTTCACGATGCGGGTTTTTCCGAGTGACGATTCACGGCGTCTACCCAGGAAAATTGGGGATGCTTCCTGCCCGGCACCGCCTGATTCGGGCGCGGATCCTTCAGCGACCGGGTGGCTGCAATACGCCACGAGGCTTCCTGAAAACCATAGCGCCTGGGCAAAGCCACACAGGCATTGGCGTACATCGCGATTACCATTTCGCCCCAGGCGCCGTGGGACTCCTGCGCCGGACTGGCCACACCGTCACCGGAAACAGGAGACCCTGCCAGGTACTCGGGCTTGCCCACCAGGAACGCTATGCTCTGCGGCGGCTTGGCGTTTCTCACTTCGTCGCAGAATTCCTGCACGTTGGCCGAATCGTTGCGCACATCCACCAGGACCAGACTGTAGGAGTCGGCTTGCCAGAGCGAGCGGGCCTGGGTGATGTTAGCGGCGCAATCCACGTCCACTCCAAACTTGCGCATGATCTTGGACCGGAGGTCGCGCTTGGTGGCGTAAGTGTCCACCAGGAGCACGCGCTTTCTCGCGACGGCTGGAATTGTGGATGAAGAACCCGGGGTCTTGCTCATACCCGGTCCTTGCTGATACTGTCGGGAACACCGCGCGGCTTCTTGCTCGCGTCAGAGTCGCTGACGCCAAGTCCGGCCGCCTGGAACAGGGCCCTGTTGCGCTTGCGGCGCTGAATGTTCTGTTTTCGTTCCCGGTTGAATCTGGCTTTGTCTCCGTTGAATTGTGACATCGCTGTGCTCCTCCGTGGTCGCGCGGTCCAAGGTTTCCCAAGGCTCGTCATGCACTACCGCCTGCGAAGCGCTCCTTGCGTTCCGATCAATGGCCTGGCTTTGTAGCTGGTAACGGAGCGCCTACTGGGAAACAGGTTGTCTCAATCGCGAAGGCGCAGGGTGTTTTTTGCGATGTGTCTTCGTGGTCAAGTAACTTGTGATGCTTCGATTATACCTGCTCGGGGTGGAAGTGAAAGAAAATACGGTAGGCATGTTCCGGTTTGTGGGCGTAGTCAAAGTCCTTAACCGCAAAGGTCGCAAAGGACGCTAAGCACTGTGTTCACGGTTGTTCGAAGGCACTGGGAGACCGGACCCGCGTTGTGTTTATCAAACAAAGAGCCGGTTACCTAGGTGCGTTTGACCGGAATGGGATACGCAATTTGTTCACCGAAACCGTGCGTTTTCTGGTAAACTAAAGTTGCGTTTGATTAGAATCGGTTGTTGAGCAGCTTCTTGCATACCAGCTTGAACCGCCCTTAGTACCTCCGATCTCACAGCGTAAATCGAATTGAAAAGGAAACAGTAACAAAATGGCAGAACAAGGAACAGTAAAGTGGTTTAACGACGCCAAAGGCTACGGCTTTATCAGCCGTCAGAGTGGCGAAGATGTATTTGTGCACTTCTCGGCGATCCAGGCAGGAGGCTTCCGCAGCCTGCAGGAGGGCCAGAGTGTGGAGTTCGACGTGACCAAGGGGCCAAAGGGCTGGCAAGCTGAGAACGTCCGACCGCTGTAAGAGCGGCTACTCTCGATAGAATGCGTGCCCGCAGCGGGAACCAACGTGCGGGCACGCTTTCCGAAAACCGAATACAAGATTTTCAAGAACTTAGCAGCGGGGTGTCTCTGACACGCGACGAATCCAAAGCTTCATATGCCATCATTCGCCACAACATCCGGACCTATGAGTCCGGGGGAGTGGTCCTGGTTATCAAGGGCAAGGAAAACGCCGAACTCAGGGTCAAGCACTTCGAGGCGGGACAGAGTTCGGAGGATCGTCACGCCGGCTGGCGCTACTTTGTAGAGAAGTCCGACCTGAAAGCCGGAATGGATCCAGCGGAAGCCACCAACCTCCGCCAGATGAAGCTGGAAATTCGAGAATCACAAGCCCAGCCCGAGCAGATGCCGATCCCACCGCGGCACAACTAACACCAACCCAGTCCAGCCGGGAACTTGCGAGACTCAGTGTCGCCGCTCGGTTTCCCGCATGATGGTGGCAAAACTGCGGCCGCCGAAACTGAATCCCTGCTCGATACGGCCGGTAACCGCCACTCTGGCGCCCTGGCTGGGAACGCCGTATCGCTGGCTGAAAACCCACATCCGGCCGGTACCGTCGTCTACTTCGTAGACGCCGGAACCCAGCGCGCCGAACGAGGTGGTCACGTGGCCCGCAATGGCAACATCCTTGCCGGCGTACCGCCCCGGATCGCGATTGATCCTTTCGATGCTGGTGCGCGTAGGACAAGCGA
>JBGQIG010000389.1:0-2896 GCA_041498365.1 Terriglobia bacterium
GAGTCTGGGACGTTTTGTTTTGCAGCCAAAACAGCTTGACTGCATGGGGTTCGCTTCTCCACCTTTCCGCGCAGAGAGCCCTCCACGAGCGTCGGTGAACGGCAAGGGAGACCGACTCCGGCATAGCCGGTCATCCTTTTGAAGTCAAATCACGTGCCCTCGACCGTCCGTGGCGGCGAGACAATCTCAAGAACCCGTAGGCCGTAGTTCCCATCCACAACCACGACTTCTCCGCGGGCGATCAATCTGCCATCCAGAAGCAAGTCGGCAGGCTCCTGCACCTGACGATCCAGCTCGACCACCGAACCCGAATCCAACTCCAGGACTTCCCGCAAGAGCATGCTCCGTTTTCCGAAACGCAAGGTCACGTCCAGCTCCACGTCCATCAGGAGGTCGAGCTTGTCCAAAGCGGGTGCCTTGGCGGGTTCGCTGGCGGGCGGCTTCTCCTGGACTGGACGCAGCGCCGCCACCAGGGCGGAACTCATCTGCCATTCCATCAGCAGACGGCAGGGAGCTCCCGCGGTCGAGACCAGCCAGCCGCGCGCGCCTGCCGACCAGGTCGGGGCCGCCCCCGCTTCGACCCGCAGTTGCGCCTCGCCCCATCTTGCACTCAGGGCCGTGGCCACCTGACCTGCGGCCTGGCGCAGCAACTCCTGCAAGGCATCCTGGTGATCCGGTTTCAGCTCGGCGGCGGCATCCTGCGTTTCTTGCAGAAAAAGTTGTCCCACGGCGAGCATCACAGCGCGGGGCACGCGCAGGCTCATTTCGCCACGCAACGACCCGGCGGCCGCTACCGATACCTGCAAGTCGTGCTCCTCCGGAGCCGGCGCCTCCGTAGGCGCGACCAGTACCGACTCCATGGCGAAAGGAGCGCCGGCAATCTGGGTCAGTACCTGGCCCATGTTCTCCGTCCACACTTTCAAGTATTCATGGACTTCGGCATCCAGCGTGGGCGGGGCAGAGGAGACTGCGCTCATGGATTTCTTTCGTCTGCCGCATCGCGTCGGACCTGCCGGGCAAGTACTTGAGCCGCTCGCCACGAACCCCGCCGGGCCACAGTGGCAGTGAACATTTCCTGGCCGGCCACCAGCAAGGTTGCGGGATGGCGCGTGCTGCGGCCTAGTCCCAGCACCATCCCAGGCGAGAGTCCCAGCAGGGACCGCAAGGAAACGCGAAGCGAGAGCATGGTCAGTTCCACCGCAAAAGGACAATTCAACAAACGGGTACGCAGACGTTGTTCCGACTGGGGCCGTAGGCGGGGTTTGGCCGCGTTGCGCTCCGCCATCTTGCGCAGCAGCGCATTCGACACCTGGGCGGGAACCGCCAGGTTCAGCGCTCCCCGGGTGTCGAGCATGGTGATCTCAAAGCCGAGCAGAAGGATCTTTTCCGCGGCTGGCATCAATTGTTCCACCTGCCCCAGGTGTTGCCGCTGTTCAAATTGGAATTCCAGAGACAGAGCCTGCCATGCGGTTTGCAGTTCACGGCAGATAATGTGCATCACGGTCTCCAGAATCTGCTCCTCGATCTGGGTCATGGCCCGCGCCGGGGCTTCGCCCTTTCCCTCCCCGCCCAGGAGCACGTCTATCAGGGGATAGGCAACGGAAAGGTCCAATTGCGCCAGGGCCGAAGCGCCCGCAGGCATCAGTTTGCAGGAGGCCAGATAGGTGACTTCGGGGATGCTTTGCAGGAATTCGGCATAACTCAAATGTTCTCCCGAAACCAACTCCGCCGCGAACTCAATACGCAGATAGGCGCCCAGCGAGTGAGTCAGATTGTGCGCGAAACTCTGGTGCAGCCGATTAAGGGCTTGCATGTGTTCCTGCCCAATCCGGCCGGCCAGGCGACCGTCCCATGCGGTGACTGTCGGCGCCTGAACAACCGGAGCTGCGGCCTGGGCCCCGGAACGCGCCGCGCGAATCATGTTGTCGATTTCTTCCTGGCTTAAAATCTTCTTCACAGACTCTTTCTTCTCCTTTCCAGCAAGCTCTTTCCTGATTCGGCAGGGTTGATCAGGAGAGAGCAAATCAGTGGCCGGAGTTGGATACAGTCCGTACGGCGAGCGCTAGCGGACAATGGGCACGAACTGCTTATCAGGCTAGGAGATGCGCCGCAAGCAAGGTCGCTTTCGGGGTGATGCCAGAGGGCACAGATCGGGGGCGCGTGTCGAAAGTTAGGCACCTTTCATTAGGGACGACTGATGAAGCATGCCGATCATGGGCCATTCCACCATCGCGGTTTCGCCGCGCTGCCTCCAACGGCGCGCCGAACACGGTGGAAATGCGCCAAATAGCTCGGTCTTGTGGCGATTGCGCTGATTTTCCCTTGTTGTTGAAACATCGCCATTGCACCAACAACCCTCGGGCCAGCCGGGACCCCGATTGTTGGTGTAAATCGCCTGATTACGTCAACTATCCTCCTTGCGGAGCATGTAAGCGGAGCATTTAACAAGATATTTCCCCTGCTATAATCCGCCTCGTTTCATCTCACACGGAGGCTGCCGCTGTTGGCTTCTCATCGCGCTCCTTGGTGGATGTACATCATTGCCGCATCCTTGCTCGGGAATTTTGCCCTGAATATCTACGTTTACCTTTGGGGACCCGAGCCGCCATTTACCCAATACAACTTTGCGAGGGAGGCCCTGGTGGTGGAGGAGGTGCTTCCAAACTCGTCAGGGGACCATGCCGGAATACAGGTTGGAGACCGAGTGCTGGCGATAGACGGGCACCGAGTGCGAGGCCTTGCCCAATGGGACCTGATCCGTATCAACTTTGAAGTCGGGAAGCCGTATCGACTTCAGGTCGAGCGAGACGGAAAGCCATTTGAGCGAGTCATGACACTGCAACGGCGGTCATGGTCCCAGCAGACGCAATATCGTCGCATCGCGTTTGTGCTCGAC
>JBGQIG010000390.1:0-2868 GCA_041498365.1 Terriglobia bacterium
GCGGTGATTCAGCAGGTGCAGCCGGGCAGCCCTGCCGACAACGCAGGACTACAGCCTGGTGATGTGATCGTAGAAGTGGATCGCAAGCCGGTGCAGAGCGCGGCCGACGTTCAGAAAGCACTGAGCAGCGTGCCCAAAGGGCAGGACGCGCTGGTATTGGTGTGGTCCAACGGCGGCAGCACTTTCCGTGTGCTGCATTCGGCCGTGGCGAGCGACAGTGACAGCGGTTTGTAATTAGTCACGAGATGCAACTCTCCCCAATGGCAGGCGGGCGTTCGGTCCCGCCTCCCAATTCTTATTGGACTGTCAGCTTCACACCCTAAAACCGCCTCCCGATTGCAGCCGGCAGTCGTGACTCCACTGGGACTGCCAGAGGCCTCACTCGTGCTGGCTAACCGAAAGCACGTTCCCGTCTGGGTCCTTAAACCAGGCTACCTTGTTCCCATTCGGTGTCGTCCAGATCCCAAGTTCGCGATCTTGAACGAAGGGGTACGTTTCGAATACCACACCTCGCTCTTTGAGCCAACGGACAACGGTCTCAATATCGCGCACCTCCCAACCCATGACGGTGTATGGGGCGGGTGTGAAGTCCTGCGCTTTTGCGATTCGGATCATGGTTTCGCCGGCTCTCATCACCAGGGCAAACTGGTCGTCGCTGACGAATTGGAACCCCAGCTTGCCCTCGTAAAAACCCCTTGCCGTCAGCGGATCTTTGGTCGGAACAAAACCTATAAGCTTGCTTGAAGCCAGCATTTCTGCCTCCAGAGTCGGAATTTACGCCCTCAACGTAGCCCGTGGAAAAGGTCTATGATTTCCTCACTGTTGGTGAGGCAGTGTCTCACATGAAGGCGGGCGTAGCCCTCCCGGACCAACTTCCGGACGGAAGGGAAGCAAAAGTCCGTTCTCTTTGGCGAGAAGGCCCAATGGTGCTATCGGGGGAGGGCTCGGGCCCGCCGCTTGCAAATTTGCGCCGGCTCCCGTAACTTGAGCGCGGGCAATCTAACAAATCACCCTGCCACTGTCAACGTATCAGGGTGGCCGGTGCTTTCCGCACAACTTAGTTCCAGAGGGCAAGATGGAAATCAACGTCCGCAAACTTTTAGAGGTTCGGGTCGTACAGATTCGCGGTGCTTTACGACTGGGCCCCGGAGTAGACAGCTTTCGCCAGGCCATCGACGACGCCATGTCTGCCGGGGATACGCGTCTGGTCATCAACTTTGCCGAAGTGCCGATGATCGATTCCAGCGGCATCGGAATCCTGGTCAAGGCGATGGCGTCGGCAAAGCAGCGCGGTGGCGGCGTAAGACTTCTCAACCCTTCCAAGTTCGTTGTGCAAACTCTGAAGCTGATCGGCGTCCTGAATCTGTTCGAGATTTTTGAGGATGAGAATGGCGCCGTTCAATCCTTCAACTCGCACTAGCTTATAAGAACTTGCCGCTGGGGTAGCCTTCGATGGTCGCACGCGAGTTGCTTGCGAGACCTCGAAACCGGGAGGATAGGCCCATGAAGCGCACCACGCTCGGCGGGAACGGTGGCTTGAGCCGCTAAATTCAGCTGTGGTAGCATCCTAGCTTTCGACAGGCTGCTGAACGTCGGTCTATAAGTTGTCCTCTTCTCTCAGTCCTAATTATGAGCCCGCCCTAGTCAACAGTCCGTCGAACGGCCGAGTGTGGCTCGGCGGGACGGCCGAAGCGGCTGTCCCCACCTGGCAGGGTGGCAGAACCTGCCATCTCAGGGTCACCGTGAATTTTTCTCAAGGAGCGAACCCGTGAAGGTTTACGAAGGACCGAACATCCGGAATGTGGCGGTGATTGGGCACGGACACGCGGGCAAGACCTCGCTGGTTTCCGCCATGCTGTACACCGCGGGAGCGAGCCAGCGGATGGGACGGGTGGACGATGGCTCCGCCACTACCGACTACGACGAAGAAGAAATTGCGCGCAAGATGTCCATTTCGGCCAGTCTGGCCGATGTGGAGTGGGGCAAGACGAAGATCAATATCGTGGACACGCCCGGATTCAGCATGTTCGTCCACGAGGCCAAGCTGGTGCTGCCGGTGGTGGATGCAGCCATTGTGGTTGTGGACGGCGTAGCCGGTGTTGAAGTCGTCACCCAGCGGGTGTGGAACTATTGCGAAGAATTTCAGACACCGCGATTGATCGTGGCCAGCCGCATGGATCGTGATCGCGCCGACCCAGAACGCGTGCTGGAGTCGCTCACTAACGCGTTCGGACGCTCGGTCATTCCACTCGAGCTGCCCATCGGGAAAGAAAAGAACTTTCGCGGCGTGGTCGACCTGGTCACCATGAAAGCCTACAGCTACGAACTGGGAGGGAATGGCAAAGGCAAAGAGATCGAGATTCCAGCCGACATGAAGGAAGAGGCCCAGGCACAACACGAAAAACTGGTGGAACTAGTGGCCGAGGGCAACGACGCGCTGCTGGAAGAGTTCTTCGAAAAGGGAACCATCCCGGAAGAAGACCTGATCCCGGCGCTGCACAACGCCATTCGCGAGGACAAGATCTTCCCCGTGATTTTCGGGTCCGGTCTGGGCAATATTGGCGCCGACCGGGTCATGGATTTCATCGTGGACTACACGCCTGCGCCTTCGGAGCACGAATGGGTGCAGGGGGATCCGGCGTCATCCAGCAATGGAGAGCCTCCGCGCCGACACGAGACGGATACGGAGCCGGTATCGCTCTATGTCTTCAAGACGGTCTCCGATCCGTTTGCGGGGCGTATTTCCTATTTCAAGGTTTTCTCCGGCGTGCTGAAAAACGATGCCACGGTACTAAATTTCAGCCGTGGTTCGCAGGAAAAGCTGGCGCATATTTCCATCATGCAGGGCAAGACTGCGGTGCCGGTGAA
>JBGQIG010000391.1:0-2864 GCA_041498365.1 Terriglobia bacterium
AACTTCAGGTCAATCTCGGTCTGACCGCCAGTCGCTACTTCGTGATGGTGGCACTCCACTTCCAGGCCGCAGTTCTGCATGGTCATGACCATCTCGCTGCGCAGGTCCTGATAGTGGTCAGTGGGAGGCACGGGGAAATACCCTTCCTTGTAGCGCGGACGGTATCCCTGGTTATTCTCCACTCGCCCCGAGTTCCAGCGTCCCTCTTCTGCATCGATGAAGTAGAAGCCGTGCTGTTCGCGCTGATCAAAGCGCACGTTGTCAAAGATGAAAAATTCGGCCTCAGCTCCGAAGTAGGCCGTATCCGCGATGCCTGTCGATCCCAGATACATTTCCGCTTTCTTGGCAATGTAGCGCGGGTCGCGGTCATAGCGCTGCTTAGTGACGGGATCCACCACGTCGCACACCATCACTAGCGTAGGCACCTCGGTGAAGGGATCGAGCATGTAGGTGGTCGGGTCGGGAATGAGCAGCATGTCGCTCTCGTGGATCGCCGCCCAGCCGCGAATCGACGAGCCGTCCATGCCGAAACCCTCGTCAAACGACGACTCGGTGAGTTGGTCAATGGGATAGGAAACGTGGTGCTGCAATCCCGGCAAGTCGGTGAAGCGGAGATCAAGCATCTTGACTCCGTTCTTCTTGACAAATTCCAGGATGGTTTTCGGATCAGCCATGGATCGCTCCTTTGCAATCTTTCAGATTTTTGGTTTGATTTCCTTGCTGGACCGGGGCCTGCCCTGAGCGCAACCGAAGCCTGTTTCGGCAGCCAAAGGTCTTAAAGACTCTGTCCCGGCCGACCTCTGCATACGCCTGGGCCGCAAGCGCTGCCTCCCTCAACGGCAACGAATCGCGCCACGGGGAGTTAAGGGGAGACATCGCGCCTGCTACAATCTCTCGCATCGTGCAAGTCGACCGTAAGTGTAGTGCCGCAGCGCCTGTGCAAGGAAATTTATTGTTTTTATGGCCCGGATAAGGGAGCCTTATGCCGTGATCCGAAGCAGGGGTTCAGCACTTGGCATTTGGCACTTGGCACTTGGCTAACCCGGTGTCACGCTTGAACTTCGAGGGACGGCACTTAGGAAGGTCGCACAAAAGGAGCACCTAGCCTGGGGCGGCCAAATGCCAAGTGCCAAGTGCTAATTGCTGACCACATTTATGGACTTTGAACAGCTCGAAACCTTTCTCCAGGTCGCACGCCACAGCTCCTTCTCTCGGGCGGCGGAGAAGCGCTTCCGCACCCAGCCGGCGATCTCTTCCCAGATTCGCTCCCTGGAGGAAGAAGTCGGTGCCAAGCTGCTTGATCGCTCTGGAGGCAGGGTGTCCATCACCGCTGCCGGCAAGCTGTTCCAGAAATATGCTGAAGAAACACTTGAAGCCCGCAAGGCCGTTCTTACCGCCATTGCTGAAACCGAGCGAGTCCCCCGCGGAGAGATCGTAGTTGGCGCCAACGAAGGCACCTGCCTACACATCCTTCCCGAGGTCTTCGCCGAATTCAAGAAGCAATATCCCGACGTGGCCGTCAACATCACGCGCGCGGATTACGGCAAGATTCTGGAATCGGTCATCGACAATTCGGTGGATTTCGGGTTCATGTCGATGCCGGTCACCGATCCTCGCCTGACCGTGGTCCTCATTCATCGCGATGAACTGGTGGTCATCGCGCCGCCCCATCACCCCTTGGCCAAACTCAAGTCCGCCCCCGTCTGCGAGGTCGCGAAGTTTCCCCTGGTCATGCCCAAGGCCGGACACACCCGCGATGCCCTGGAAGAGCTCTTCCACGAATACAAACTGAAACCGCAGTACGCCATGGAACTCGATTCCAGCGAACTGCTCAAGCGCTTCATCGCCGCCGACGTAGGCGTTGGCTTCATCGCGCGCTCTAACGTGCAGGAGGACGTACAGGCCAAAGTATTGGTCGCCATTCCCATGGCGGAGGCCCAGATTCGCCGCGACCTGGCTCTGGTTTTCCGCAAGGATAAAGCCCTCAGCCGGGCCGCCCTCGCTTTCATCGACACCACGGTTAAGATAAAAGCGGTCGACGCCGTAGCCCATGCAAAGGATCGAACACCGGCGCCGGCAGAGAAACCGTAAGCGGGACCGCCGGCCTACGGTCACTGGGGACGCCCCCTTCAACTTACGACTCCGCTCAGGCCTCGCTCTCAAATTGTGGGATAGAATTCCTGCAGTGAAATCAATTCATCTAGCCCTGCTGGTGGCCGGTGCTTCCCTGCTCTCAGCCCAGATCCGCAGGCTCCCCAAGCCAGCATCGCCCTCTGTTTCCAAACTGATTTCTATCAAAGTCACCGGCTCGAACCGCTACGCCCCGGACCAAATCATCTCCGCCACCAGCCTGCAATTAGGCCAGACGGTCAGCGAAGACGATTTCAAACGCGTCAGCCAGCGCTTGGGAGAAAGCGGCGCTTTCAACAACGTTGCTTACACCTACCAGTTCTCATCGGAGGGCATAAAGCTCGATCTGCAGGTCACCGACAGCACACCTTTCGTGGTTGCCCGCTTTGAGAACTTCGTTTGGCTTTCCGACCAGGAACTACTGCAACAGTTGCGCGCCCGCGTGCCCCTTTTCCAGGGCCAGCTACCAGTCGCGGGCGATCTCCCCGACCAGGTTTCCGAGGCCTTGCAGGCCCTTGCCATAGAACACCACCTGCAGGGCCGTGCCGACTACTTGCGCGCCGGTCCGCAGGACGGCCCCATAGAAGCCTTCGATTTCAGCATTACCGGCCAGACGATTAGTGTTCGCAACATCGCCTTCAATGGCGCCAGCCCTGCAGAATTGCCTCTGCTGCAGGCCGCCGCCGGCAAACTGTCGAAGCAGGATTACTCCCGCAGCAACCTTGCCATTCAGG
>JBGQIG010000392.1:0-2857 GCA_041498365.1 Terriglobia bacterium
AGCGTGGGCGCTCGCGCCTACATTGAAGCATCGTCCGCGTATCATGATTGCTGCCAGCCTTCTGGAACTTGAATAAGCCATGAACGAGAATCCCCCGCCACACAAATGGCAGCGCTCCATCGAGAATTATTTCCAAACTTACTCAGGTCTTACCGCCGGATCCGTGCTGCTGCTGGGATTTCTCCTGCGAATCTGGAAGGCTTCCGGTACATTTCTGAACCTCGACGAAGCTATGCACGTCCTGACTGCTATCAGGCCTTCCCTGGCGGAGGCGTACCAGGCGAGCCATAGCCTGGCCCACCCTCCTCTGCTGGTTCTGCTGTTGAATGTGTGGCGAGGATTGGGAACCTCAGAATTGGTCCTTCGATTGCCGTCTGTGATCGCCGGCACGATTTTCTGCTGGGTATTCTTCAGATGGTTGACCCGGCTCCTGGGCCCTACTGCGGGATGGGTCGGCCTGGTTCTGGTGAGCTTCCTTCCTCCATTCGTCGAGCTTTCCGCTGAAGTCCGGCAGTACGCACTGCTGCTGTGTTTTCTGATTAGTGCGGCATACATTCTGGAGCTGGCTTTAGCAGAAAAGTCCGCAGGCAAGATCTTGTTTTTCTTTGTCTTCCTCTATCTGGCCATGCTCACTCACTTCTCGGCACTCCTCTTCGCCGGTGCGGTGGGGGTGTATTCCCTATGGCGGTTGGTCAGCGCCCGTTCTCCGCAGCGGGTTATCGCAATGTGGATTGCGGGCCAGGCGGGAGCTCTTGGACTCTTTGTCTTTCTTTACCAAACCCAAATTTCAAGTTTGAAAAGCAGTGGTGCGTTCGCCCGGCACGTGCAAGTGTTCCTGGCCAACTCTTATTTTCACTGGGGTCGCGATCATCTGCTTCCGTTCATCTTCGCAAGAACCTTCGGAGTGCTTCAGTACGCCTTCGGACAGCACGCGGTCGGCGACATCGGCGGCGTGCTCTTTATCGCTGGTGTTGTCCTGCTCCTGAAAGGAAAGGAAGTGCCGGAGCAGGGGCCGTCCCGACGCCAGCTTGGCGTGTATCTGATGCTGCCATTCGCGATCAATTGCGCGGCCGCGATTGCGGGTCTGTATCCCTACGGTGGAACGCGGCACTCTGCCTTCCTTTTGCCTTTCGCGGTTGCATGCGTCAGTCTGGCGCTTACGAGGCTGACCCGCAAGAGACTGGGCCTCGCCTTGGCCGCCTGCATGGTAACGGTCGCCGTCTGCTACGGATTGGGGGTGCCGCATCGGCCGTACATGCGACGCGAAGATCAGCGCTACAGCAACATGGTGCGTGCGATCGATGCCATTCGGCAGAAAGTCTCGCCGGCCGACACCATCTTCGTCGATTTCCAGACTAACTTCTTGCTCACCTTCTATCTCTGCCCCGACTCTGCTTCCGAACTGTTGTTCTCCGATTCTGCCTTCCGGGAATCCTCTTGCAGCGGCTATCGCGTAATTTCCACTGGTTCGCAGACCAACATCCTGACGGCGGGCAAATTCCCCAGCGAGTGGAACGAGATGGTAAGCACTTACAATTTCAAGCCCGGCCAAACGATTTGGATATTTCAAGCGGGATGGGACATCGGACTGGCGCGGGAGTTACAGGAGAAGCTTGCCGAGCTTCACGACCTGAAAACTGACTCGTTCGGACGCAACATCTCCTTGTTCAAACTGACCGTCGGACAGCCCATGGGAAGCCCAGTTGCGAGAAATGTGATTCCATGCGCGGTAGTTCGTGCAAGAGGAGAGGGCGGTCGGAGAGAAATGCCGTGATCGACTACATGATGACCGAGACCTTGGTGCCCTGGGGCTGGAGGGTAGCGGAGACTTTTTACTGGTCGCGTTCAGACCGTAGCGGTTCCTGCTTCACGGTCCAAATCTTAAACCGCAAAGGGCGCAAAGAACTGCGCGAAGAGCGCGAAGAGGCACTCGACCCGATCTTCCACCAGAGCTTCCTCGGAGTTGTGCCAAGTCGGTTACCAAACGGTTTTCAGCAGCGGGCAGTTGCGGATGTTCTCGTCACGTGTGACCAGCGCCATACCCTCGGCTCGCGCCGTCGCTCCGATCAGGCGATCCACCGGATCTTTCGGGTAGTTATTAGGAAATTGAGTGGCCAGCGATGCGATTTCTGGAGTAATCGGTTTGACCTGGACGAGAGAGCGAGCCAGCACGTTTCGTACGCTGTTCTCAACCGTACCGTGTGAGCGTAATATTCCGCGCGCGAAAAGAAATGCCAATTCCCAGACGGAAACATCCGCGATGGCTAACCCGTCGCTGGCCCTTGCCCTTCTAATCGCAGAGGCAGCAGGCCGGGAAAGCCGTTCTGGCTGCGACACCAGCCAGACCAGAACGTGAGTATCCAGCATGATCAACGCAAGGCATCCCAGTCTTCGAGCGGTACCACTGGAGACTCGATGTCGCCCACGATCTTTATTTCGTCCTTCAGGCAGCCGAAGATATCCTCGGGTTGGCTTTCCGCCGGCACCAGCTTGGCTACGGGGCGGCCCTTCTTGGTGATGAGGACGGGCTCGCGAGTCGCGCGCACTTCATCCATGATTCGCAAGCATCGTGCCTTGAATTGACCGGCGGGAATTGCCTTCATGACCACTCCATATGACCATAGTCATTGTATCATGACCATGACAGGACCACTGCTACACTGATTTCCCATGCTTCCCGGACGCGCCACCGCCGACGGCACCGCCCGCTATCGCGACCGCTTCTCCAACCTGCGCGATGCTGGTCACTTCCGCCAGCCCGAGCATGTGCCGGGAGTGAGCCAGCTGTGGTTGTCCTCCATCGGACTCGGAACCTATCTCGGCGAACCCAGCGATGCTGCCGACCAGGACTACGTCG
>JBGQIG010000393.1:0-2854 GCA_041498365.1 Terriglobia bacterium
CTCTCGCCGTTGCCATCGCAGGGTTCCTGGTACTTGGACTGACGCCGGCCGCCAGCGGGCAGGCCGGATCTTCCGGAGAGCAGAAAACGTTCACCGGGACGATCAGCGATACCATGTGCGGTGCGCAGCACATGGCGAAGGATAAGAGCCCCGCCGAGTGCACACGCATCTGCGTTCAACAAGGACAGAAATATGCTTTGGTTGTTGGCAAGACAGTTTACACGCTTGAAGGCCACGAAGGTGAAGTGGATAAGCTGGCCGGGCAGAGGGTCACCGTGAAAGGTGTGACCAATGGCAATACGATGACCGTGTCTTCTGTCGCTCCGGCAAAGAAAAGCCATTAACTCGGCGGGTAAAAAGGAGGAACAATGAAATCACACAGCAAGGCAGTATTGGCCATTGCAGCAGTAGCCGCCCTGGCGATTTCGATCGCAGCGCAGCAGTCAAGCAAAGCTAACGATCAGAGCATGTCAGGCATGCAGGGAATGCAGGACCAACAAAGAACGCCCATGAACAAGATGATGTAGATGTGTCGTCAGAACATGGGATCCATGATGCAGTCGAATGACCAGGTCAAGAAGGATATCGAGGCAGCGAAACAATCCAACGATCCTTCGAAAATGCGGGCTGCGCTTGATGAAGCCGAAAAAGCGCTGGACTCGCTCAACGGCCACATGAATAACTGCATGAAAATGATGGGCAAGAGGCAGAACATGGGCGGGATGAGCGGCAAGATGTGCGGCGCCATGATGTCCGGTCAGCAGAACAACGACCAAGAGCAGAACTAGACTCTGAATCGTCAGCGGGCGGCTCCAAGGCGATTCTTCGAACAAACGGATCGATTGACGAGCAGTTGGCTGGCATCGATCGCCGTTGCCACTGGCTTGGGATGGCCAGCGGATTCCTGTTTCCGGTCTCACGATTCACGTGCTGCTGCTCGTGCCGGTATTCTTTGCGGTGATGAAGGAGCGCGCGCTGCGCCGCGGCACCTTGCAGCCGTCCTCCGCCGAAGAAACGGAATAGAAGGCATACAGGCCGGTGATTGGCACGGCTTCAGCCGATTCGGTCGAAGACGACACCTGCAAAGCCTTGATGCTATACTGGCGCGGTAGGCAGGCCGCTACCCGTTCGACTGCGCTTTCTCCTGCGGAGAGGTGCTGGAGTGGCCGAACAGGGCTGCCTGCTAAGCAGTTACACCCCAAAAGGGTGTCGGGGGTTCGAATCCCCCCCTCTCCGCCATCCAGTCAGGCCAATCGGCTTCTCCGCCGCAACTAGCGCAAGAATGTGCGAATCTTCGCCGAAATCCGCATTGCTCTGCGCGGAATCGGACTGCAGAGAATCGGTCTTCTCGTCATCAGACTCAATCAGGCCGAGTTTTCTCCGGGATGTGGTCCCGCGGTCCGGTTTCATAGGGGATCCGCGCGTCAGAATCTACGAGTCCCATGGGCGCGCTCATCATACGAGAACCGATTACTTTCGGCTGCCCTCCTTCGAGCAGCTGGCGCCGCCACGTAAACGAGTGCTGGCAGTCACTTTCGCCTATCATTGAAACAGGGAGCTCGACATGTACCCGGGCTTGACGCGCGTTTTCGGCACGTCGATGCCAGAGAGTCTGTGGATGTGCAGAGTTCGTGAGAATTGTGCAGAGTAATTGAGAGCATTCTTGCTTGCTGGCTGCACGCGGATATCGCCCCAGTAATCTACGAGAGGACCAGTTGACTTTTACCAGTTTTATTGCCCATTCATAGATAGGCAGCAAAAAGCCCAATAGGAAGTTGTCCTTGGTGTGCACGTGTTATAACTATCTGCTCGGAATCGAGCAGGAACTGGCTTGATTCCTTTTCATGACGCCACTCGAAAAATACCTTCACGATCTGCACGAAACCCACTCCACGGGAGCCGCCGTTAAGGAAACCTCCTACTACCCTGCCCTGCGGACTCTGCTCAACGAGATCGGCGCAAAGCTGAAACCCAAAGTGAAGTGCGAGATGCACCTTGAGGACGCCGGCGCAGGCATTCCCGACGGCGGATTGTTCACGGAGGAGCAATTTGACAAGAAAGCGAAGGAACCGAAACCGGGCCAGATGCCTTCACGCGGAGCAATCGAGGTAAAGGGCGCAAAGGATGACGCGTGGGTGACGGCGGAAGGCGAGCAAGTGACGCGGTACTGGAAAAAATACAGACAGGTTCTCGTCACCAACTACCGCGAGTTCGTGCTGGTGGGTCAGGACAACGAAGGCAAGCCGGTGAGGCTGGAGAGGTACAGCTTGGCGGGGAGTGCGGCAGCATTCTGGGAACTGGCGCGGCATCCGCGAGCGGCGGCGAAGAACCAGAGTGACCGGTTCACGGATTTTTTGAAGCGGGTGATGCTGCACGCGGCGCCACTGGCTAGGCCGGAGGATTTGGCGTGGTTCCTGGCGTCCTATGCGCGAGAGGCGCTGGCGCGGATTGAGCGGCCGCAGGTGCCGGCGCTTGAAGCGGTGCGCACGGCGCTGGAAGAAGCGCTGGGGCTCAAGTTCGAGGGAGAAAAGGGGGAACATTTTTTCCGGTCGAGCCTGGTGCAGACGCTTTTCTACGGGGTGTTCTCGGCATGGGTGCTGTGGGATAAGCAGCATCCGCGAACGGACCGGAAGGCGCGGTTCGAATGGAACGACACGGCACGGCTGCTGCGCGTGCCGATCATCCGCAAACTGTTCTATGAGATGGCGGAACCGGGACAACTGGAAGAGTTGCACCTGACGGAAGTGCTGGACTGGGCGGCCACGGTGCTGAACCGCGTGGACCGGGCGGAGTTCTTCTCCAAGTTCGAGGAAGGCCACGCAGTGCAGTACTTCTACGAGCCGTTCCTGGAAGA
>JBGQIG010000394.1:0-2826 GCA_041498365.1 Terriglobia bacterium
CATGGCTGAAAGCCATGCCCCCTGTCGCTAGGACGTACTCAATTGGCCGTTCTGTCAGCCGTCAGCGCACGAAACAGTGCCGCGCTCTTTTCCAGACTCAAAGCTTCGGCCCGCACCGTTGGCTTTACCCCAGCCTTTTCCAGGGCCTCCCGCAAAATTTTCGGCTCGTATCGCGACTTAAGATTGTTCCACAAAGTCTTCCGCTTCTGTCCAAAAGACAGCTTGAGAAAATTGATAAAGTCCGCTTCCGGTACCCGCAAGCTATCGAGTTTCGGAGCCATCCTGAGCCGTACTACAGTCGACTCTACTTTGGGGGGCGGTGAAAATGCGCCCGGCGGAAGCGTGAACACTTTCTCCACCCGCGCATAGAGCTGCGCCGTGGCGGAGAGCAGGCCGTATTCTTTCCGGCCCGGTGCGGCCGCCAAACGCTCCGCCACCTCGCGTTGCACCATGAGCACGATGGTTTCAAAATATTGCCGGAATTCAAACAGCCGTAACAGGATGTCAGAAGTAATGAAGTAGGGAAGATTGCCCACTACGCGCACCGGTTCCGGCTGATGATTCATGCCGGGACGCGTGCTGCCAGGCTTCGGTCCGAACAGAGTGTGGAAATCGATGGCCAGGATGTCGCCCTCGATAATTTCCACATTCGGGGTCTGGGAGAAATTCATACGCAACTGCGCCGCCAGCACCCGGTCGATTTCGATAGCGATCAGCCGCCGAGCCCGTTTTGCCAGCAGGGACGTGAGCGCGCCACGCCCGGGGCCGATTTCGAGGACCGTCGTCTGCGAGATATCGCCCAGCGCTTCCACGATCCGCATCCCGGCCGATGAATCGGCCAGAAAATGCTGGCCTAGTTTGGGGCGGTCGTGGCGCTTCTCCGAGGCAACGTTTTTTGTCACGTCGATCACTTTCCTGCCGGCTTGCCGGCGTTTAGACTGGCGAGTTCATCCCGCGAGTTGCTCGGGCAGCAGAGTATGCTGTCAACAGCACGCCATATAATAACGTGTGCTGGTGGAACCCGGGCCTGTACAGCATAAGGAGTCGCCTTCATGCATATAGTTTTTGCCGCCTCGGAGGGTGTGCCATTTTCCAAGACCGGCGGTCTGGCCGACGTGGTGGGCGCCCTGCCGCGGGCGCTGGTTGCCGCCGGACTTGAGGTGAGCGTCTACCTCCCCCGCTACCGCCAGACCCAGCTTAAGGACCCGCAAACCGTCGTCCCCAGCATCACCATACCCTTTGACGACCGTTACCGTTTCTGTTCCGTGGTCAGCGGCGGCATGCAGTCGGGAGTGCGCTTCTACTTCGTCGACTATCCGCCATTTTTCGACCGCGATGCTCTTTACGGCACTTCCCTGGGCGACTATCCGGACAACGCCGAGCGTTTCGCCCTGTTTTCTCGCGCCGTGCTGGAGGCTTCGAAGATTCTGGGCGTGCCCCAGGCGTTTCACTGCCACGACTGGCAGTCCGCGCTCGTCCCGGTCCTGTTGCGCACGCAATACGCCGAAGACCCTGCCTTCCGCGACGTCGCTACCGTCTTCACCATTCACAACATCGGATATCAGGGGCTCTTTCCCCCCGATACTCTGCCGTTGCTCACTCTGCCCTGGGACCTGTTTACCATCTCCAAGATGGAATTTTTCGGCAACGTGAACTTCTTGAAAGGCGCGCTGGTATTTTCCGACTTCGTTACCACGGTGAGCAAGAAGTACAGCCAGGAAATCCAGACCACCGATTTTGGTTTCGGACTGGAAGGGGTGCTGCGCACCCGGTCCTCGACCGTGACCGGTATCCTGAATGGCGTGGACTACGACGAGTGGAGTCCCGAGACCGACAAGTTTATCGCGGCCAGGTACTCGCCGCAGGATTTGTCCGGCAAGGCCGCCTGCAAGCAAGACCTGCTCGCAACCTTTGAAATGACCAACGCCGATCTGCGCCTGCCCGTGATCGGTATTGTGTCCCGGTTCGCGGCGCAGAAGGGCTTTGACCTCATCGCGCAGATCATGGAACGCCTGGCGCGCGAGGAGATGACTATCGTCGCCCTGGGTAACGGCGACAAGATCTACGAGGAAATGTTCCTCCGGCTCAGCAAACAGTTTCCCCAAAAAATTGCGGTCAAGGTCGCCTACGACAACGCGGTGGCGCATAAGATCGAGGCCGGCAGCGATATGTTCCTCATGCCTTCCCGCTACGAGCCTTGCGGCCTCAACCAGATCTATAGCCTCAAGTATGGGACCGTACCCGTAGTACGCGCCACCGGTGGCCTCGACGACACCATTGAACACTGGGACCCTCGCACCGGTAAGGGCACAGGCTTCAAGTTCTTTGACTACAACGGCGAAGCTCTGCTGCTGACGATCAAGGAAGCTCTGCGGGCCTTCCGCGATCAGAGCTCATGGCAGCAACTCATGCGCAATGGCATGAACAAGGACTTCTCCTGGAACGCTTCGGCCAAGGAATACGTTCGTGTTTACGAACGCGCACGGCAGTTGCGGACGGGGAGCACAGCTCCGGTTCGTCGTGCCGAAGCGATTGACTTGGAACCAATCAGCCGCTAGCAGGACCCGTCGCCTACAGGCAGTCGGACCGTGCTGGTGGACGGACTCAAGGAATTTACCGACTGGCTGTGCCCATCGGCAGCGGAGAACCATCCCGCACAAGATCGACTTCGATTACCTCTCCTGGCTTGAGCTTCACCTCGCGACCTTTTTGTAGTAGAAGAAATGCAGTGCTCGCCGCCAAGCCATACCATCGTGCGCTACCGGCGCTGGTGGCCAATGCTTCTTCCGAGATATCGTCAGCCAGCTTTGCCACCAGTGCCGTGCC
>JBGQIG010000395.1:0-2823 GCA_041498365.1 Terriglobia bacterium
CGGAAATACTCCCATTTCCCCTTGCGTCCCAAGTGAACCCTCCCCAAATCGTCTCTGACTTGGGTTACATCTTAAATGGCGCGATGTTGTCCCCTTCGGTTACATTTTAGATGGCTCGATACGGGGACTGCTGTAATGTTCCGTTCTATGGTAAAATCCGCAGCACCGAAGAAGCGAAACCGCGGGAGTATCCGTCCCACAAGCGCTATCTGAAATGAAATCCGTTTTATTTTAGAGTTGAAAACTTTACTCCGAGCCAACGTGCAAAGCGAATGGCGCAAGCCAGCAGAAGTTCTGGAACTCGTCGCGGCGGGATTCTTATTCCTTTTCGTCCTGGTACAGCCCCTTTCCATCGCGGCCGCCCAGATCGCATACTCGGGAGCCGCACTTGCCTGGATCGTACGCCTGCTTCTAGTGCGGCGCGGAGTGCTGCACGGTTCGCCCCTCGACGCGCCCATCCTGATCTACTGGTTACTCTGCGTGCTCTCCACCCTGCTCTCTCCCTTGCCCGGATCAAGCTGGGAAGGAATGCGCAAGGTCAGTCTGGTTTTTATGGTCTTGCTGGTGGCGCACCTGGTGCCCAGCAGGCGCCGTGCCAGACAGCTCATAGCCCTCTTGTTCTTCTCCGGCTTGGTCAGCGTGGCAGCGGCTGGCTGGCAGTACGCCGCGGGTGTTGGCCTTCATGTCCTGGCAGTTGATCCCGGGACGAGTTTTTATCGCGCAGGGATCCGCAACGACGATATGTTACTCCGTGTGGATGGCCGGTTGTTGCGCCGCCCGGAACAATTCCTGGCGCATCTGCGGGTCAAACCAGCCGGAGAACCTCTGAAGCTGCTTGTCGTGCATGGCGGAGGCATCTCCATTCTCAAGGATGCGGTTCCCGTCATTCTGCCAACGGGTGATTGGCCACAGGTGGGCGCCGTCTCGATGCTCGGGATGCGCATCGAAACCGCGCGGCCCGCCCGCGCCCGCGCCTTTTACAGCCACTACGTCACCTATGCCATCCTCCTGGAGCTTCTGGCGTCTATTGCCTTTGGGTTATGGTTAGCCTGCCCGACGCCGTTTTCGCTCACTGGTTTTCGCTTTGCGGGGTTGTTCCTTGCTTTTGTGGTCGCGCTCGGCGCCACGCTAACTCGCGCCGCCTGGCTGGCCCTGGCCTTCGCGTGCGCGGTCCAGGTCTGGATGCACATCCGGCGCTGGTCAGTGCTAGTATTTCTGCCCGCGGTTCTTTTGCTGGCCCTGCTGGGAACCAACATCGCGATGCACCGCTGGCGGGGCATGGCGGTCATCGACCTGAAGGACCCCGGCACGGACTATCGTCTTCTGATGTGGCGGGATGGTCTCCGGCTGATCCGCGAGCACCCCTGGTTCGGCGTGGGGATAAACGTCGTCCGGGACGCCTGGTGGAAGTTTGACCTCGCGGCCTATAAGAAGTACGGCGATCACTGGCACTTCCACTCCACGCCCATTCAGATTGCCGTGGAAGTGGGGCTCCTAGCCTTCCTTGCCTGGGCTTTCTTGATGGTCATTTATGGCATGTTGTTGATCCGGCTCGTGAGGCGAACCCGCGCTGAAGACCCTTTCGTTTACGGTCTTGCCCTGGGGATCCTCGGCGGAGCATGCGGCTTTCTCGTCAGTTCGCTGGCACAGTACAACTTCGGAGATTCAGTGGTGGTGCTGCTGTTCTGGTTTCTGGCAGGGCTCGCCGTTGCTCTGTGGCGTCAAGTCGGCGAAACAGCAGCTTAGCTGGCCCCGCGGCCCAAAACCACCTGCGGAATGCTCTTAACGAGGATTTTAGCGTCCAGCCACAACGACCAATTATCAATGTACAGCAGATCGAATTTCATCCATTGATCGAAGGAAAGCTGGCTGCGTCCCTCGGTCGCCCACAAGCACGTCAGCCCCGGGCGCATTCGCAAGCGGCATCGTTGCCAAGTCTTGTATTTCTCCACTTCTTCCGGTAAAGGGGGGCGAGGACCGACTAAGGACATATCGCCGCGCAGGATATTCCAGAACTGCGGCAGTTCGTCCAGACTGTACGTTCGCAGCCAGCGGCCCACTGGTGTGCAGCGTGGATCTTCTGAGATCTTGAAGGCTGCGCCGTCTAGCTCATTGAGCGACTCGATGTGCGGACGAAGAGTGTCAGCATTGGCAATCATCGAGCGGAATTTGTAGCAGGTAAAGCGCCGGCCATTGAGACCGCAGCGGGTTTGCTTGTAGATGACGGGCCCCGGGGAAGTCAACCGCACCAGAAGCGCCACAAGCAGCAGCAGCGGCGATAACAGCACCACTGCTATGGCAGATACAACGACATCGACCACGCGCTTTGCAAACAGCAGGAATTCGTCGTGCGGCGCACCTCCCAAGCTCAACAGCGGAATATGACCCAGCTTTTCCATATGCACGTGAGAGAAAGTCCGCGGAAGGAAGCCCAGGTCCACGCGTGTTCGAATCCTCTCTTCGTGGCAGCGGACGATCAGCGGCTCCAGCGGTTCCAGCTTTTCTTTGCTTACCGCAAAGAGAACCTCATCCACTACCTGATTCTGGAGGACGCCGCAGACCTCATCCAAGGAGAACACGCTGTATCGCTGGCGCAAGCCCGGCGGTGAAATCGGCGCATCCGGCGGCAGATGAACAAACCCGACGAGCCGCAGGCCGAGGACTTCGCTTTCCTCGATCAAAGCGGCCAGCTCCCGGGCCGCGTTACCCGTGCCCACAATCAGGCAATAGTGGCGGAACCTCATCTCGTTGCGCAGCCAGACTCTTCCGCTGAGAGACAGCAAGCGGCTTGCCAGGAGCAAGAAGAAATCGACCGCGGCAATC
>JBGQIG010000396.1:0-2816 GCA_041498365.1 Terriglobia bacterium
AACTCGCCAAGGCCATGAAGAAGAAAAAGACTTCCAAGGCGCGCATGGCGGTCTTGTTGAAGACCAGCGGTTCACAGGTGGATCGCCTTCTCGATCCGAAACGCGACATCACGCTATCGAGCCTGCAGCGGGCAGCGGCTCTGTTCGGTCAGCGTGTCATGATTGAATTGGTCTAGTCAAGGAGAGGGTCGGCCTGCGGTTCCTGGCCCGCCCTCGCAAAACGCGGGGATCTACAACAACGCCAACTCTCACTGCCGTATCCGCGGGTTCGCCACAGAGTACAGCAAGTCGGTCAGGAAATTCACGGCCACATACGTCAATCCAATCGCCAGGATGCAGCCCTGCACCAGGTAGTAATCGCGATTCGAGATGGCCTGGATGGTCAGCCGTCCAATTCCGGGCCAGGAAAAAATCGTCTCGGTCACGATGGCGCCGGCCAGCAGGGCGCCAAACTGCAGCCCCAGCACCGTAATGACCGGAATCATGGCGTTGCGCAATGCGTGACCATAAACTACCGCGCGCTCGGGTAGTCCCTTGGCTCGGGCGGTGCGGATGTAGTCCTGGCCCAACTCTTCCAGCATGGAGGTGCGCACCATGCGCGTGAGGATGGCAGCCAGAGCGCCACCCATGGTGATCGCGGGGAGTATGAGGTGCGCAAAAGTGCCCGAACCCGAAACCGGGAGCCATCCCAGGTAGATGGCGAAAAGCAGGATCAGTATGGGACCGAGGGCAAAGTTGGGGAAGGACAAGCCGAACAGGCTGACCACGCTGAGCAGGCGGTCATCCCAGCGGTTACGCCGTTGCGCCGAACGCACGCCAGCCGGAACCGAGAGCAGCACAGCGACCGCTAGCGCTGCCAGGGTCAGCCGCAGAGTGTAAGGATAGCGCTGCGCGATCAAGCTGGTGACGCTCTGGTTGAAGCGCAGCGATGGTCCCAGATCGCCACGCAATACGCCTTTCCAGTAGTTCAGATATTGCCGGCCCAATGGAAGGTCGAGCCCGTAGGCGTGCCGCGCGGCCTGTACGTCGGTTACAGGGGCGCCTTCCCCCAGCATCTGCAGGATGGGATCGCCAGGGACAAGGTGAATCAGCAGGAACACAAGCGAGACCACGAGCCATATCACCGGCAGCGTGTACAGCACGCGGAGCGAGAGGTATCGAGGCATTCAGGCAGTGATCGTTAGTCGCTGGTCGTCAGTCGCTGGTTCTTGGCTCATTGGTCATCCGCCGGATTTCAGGTCGTCCACCTGAATTCCGATGTGTTGCAGATGGTGCATCATATGCTCCAGATAGTCCTCAAACACGAATTTCAGGGTCAGGGGCCTCGAGTCGGCGATGGTGCAGGTGCGTGACCACGCGGCGGCCGGGACTGCCCGGGCGGAGGCCAGGAGTTGTTCATTGAGCGCGTGCCACAGGCTTATCAATTGACGCCAGTCGCGGTGCTGATAGGCATGAAGCTGAACCCAGCGATCGCCGTCGTACCCTGGCATGGCGGGCTGGTCTTCGAGTTGGGCACGGACAATCCTCTGATGATTGTTGGCAGCGGAGTCCAGTAGATGTCCCAGTTCTTCCTTGGGCGACCATTGGGAAACGGCGGGCTTAAGTTCAACCTTGTCCGATGGGATTTTCTCCAGCCGGACTGGCACGCGATCCAGAAGTGCTTGCAGTAGCGTAACTCCGTGCATTTCAGGTTCCTCGTCTTCAGGATGCCTCTTATTCAGACTTCGAGCGGTAATGATGCGGAGAAAAGGCTGGGACATTCTTACTTGGTTCTCAAAATTGCGGTTTCTAATTGTCGGTTCTCAGTTTTCGGTTTTCGGTTCTCGGTTCTCAGTCTCCTGCCTGGCCGATGGCCTTGGGTTCCAGTTTTTCAATTCTTACCTTGGCGATGCGGTGGCCGTCGACTTCCTGAACCGTAAAGCGGTGGCCATCGTAATCGAAACTCTCGCCCTGCCTGGGGATCTTTTGCAGGCGCGCCAGGATGAAGCCGGCCAGAGTCTCGAAGCCGGAATCGCGCGGCAGGGAAAGTTGATACTGCGATTCCAGATCGCGAATGCTGACTGACCCTTCGAGGACGACCGCGAGTTTCCCTTCGACCAGCGCTTGTTGCGGCGGCGCCACATCAAACTCGTCTTCAATTTCGCCTACTATTTGCTCCAGAACATCTTCGACCGTAATCACCCCCGCGGTCGAACCAAACTCATCCACCACTACCGCCAGGTGCCGCTTGCGCTCTCTGAACTCTTCCAGCAATTCTGTGAGGACCTTGGTTTCGGGCACCACCAGAACGTCATGCATGATCTGGCTGATTCTCATAGCCGAGACTCGCGCCGCCACGGGTTGGTCGGGAGTGGCGGTGAGCCGGAGACGGGTCCAGCGCATCAGGTCTTTGGCATACAAGACACCGACGATGTGCTCGGGGCCGCGCTGGGGATCGTATACCGGAATGCGGGAGTGTTGCTCCTCGACCACGCGCCCCAGGGCTTCTGAGATGGTAAGGTCTCCGGGCAGGGAAAAAATGTCCGGGCGTGGCACCATCACTTCGCGTACGGTGATGTTGTCCAGTTCCAGCGCGCGGTGGATCATCTCTTCCTGAAAGGGCGGGAGCTGTCCGAACTGCCGGCTGGCCGAAACGATCAGCTTTAGCTCATCCGGGGAATGCACGCCGCCATGCTGTACTTCCCGCGAACCAAACACCTGCAGCACGAGACTGCCTGACTTGCGCATCACGTAAAGAAACGGACGGGAAAGGGTCAAAAACACATCCAGGGGAGTGGCCACGGCCAGGGCCACCTGCTCCGCCCGTTGCAAGGCCA
>JBGQIG010000397.1:0-2796 GCA_041498365.1 Terriglobia bacterium
CACAACAACTTTGCACCCGTCTTGGGCGGCCTGGCCTCTGTGTCGGTGGTCACACCCAGTGGTGATAACCCGCACAGCCGCCCCCTTCGGTCAGGCGGGAAAATGAGGGCGGACTTGACAGGGGTGAGGCCATGAAAAGGATCCTCATTGTAGGTGCAGCTGGCAGGGATTTTCACAATTTCAACGTAGTCTTTCGCGGTAATCCTGATTACCAGGTAGTTGCATTCACCGCCACGCAAATTCCCGATATTGCTAATCGCCGATACCCGCCGGAACTGGCTGATGCTTTGCAGTATCCCGACGGGATTCCGATCTTCGAAGAGAAAGACTTGGAGAGGTTGATTGCCAGAGAGCGCGTGGACGCGGTTGTGTTCTCGTACAGTGACATCTCGCACCAGAACCTGATGCACCTGGCATCGCGCGCCGTGGCGGCCGGTGCGGATTTTTGGCTTCTGGGAACAGAGCATACCCAGCTAAAGTCTACGGTTCCCGTGGTGTCCGTTTGCGCCGTGCGCACGGGCTGCGGCAAGAGCCCGGTGTCGCGGCTGGTGGCCTTCGAACTTCGGCAGCAAGGCTGGAACCCGGTGGTGGTGCGTCATCCGATGCCCTACGGGGATTTGGCAGCACAGGCGGTACAGCGCTTCGCGACTATAGAGGATCTGGACCTGGAGCAGTGCACGATCGAGGAGCGCGAGGAATACGAGCCGCACATTCGTGACGGAACAGTGGTATACGCAGGCGTGGATTACGAGCGGATCTTGCGTCGCGCAGAGAAAGAAGGGGACATCATTCTCTGGGATGGTGGGAACAATGACACGCCGTTCTACGTGTCTGATCTTGAAATCGTGGTCGCCGACCCGCACCGTCCGGGGCACGAGCTAGCGTACTTCCCAGGAGAAGTAAACCTTCGGCGCGCCGATGTCGTCGTGATCAACAAGGTGGATACCGCGTCGCAGCAGGACATCGAGACCGTCCGGCATAACATCCACGCGAGCAATCCCAAAGCAAGGATCATTGAGACTGCTTGCCGGGTTTCGGTGCCCGCTCCCGAAACGATAAAAGGACGGCGTGTGCTGGTGGTCGAGGACGGCCCGACCCTCACCCACGGCGAAATGCCCTACGGCGCCGGTGTCGTAGCCGCGCGGCAGTTTGGAGCCGCGGAGTTGGTATATCCCAAGCCTTTCGCGGTCGGGTCCATTCGCGGCACCTACGAGAAGTATCCCCACCTCACCAATCTTCTGCCCGCTATGGGCTACAACGTCATGCAGCGCCATGAACTGGAAGAGACCATCAACCGGGTGCCGTGTGACCTGGTCCTGATCGCTACCCCAATCGACCTGGCGCGAGTCATCAGGATCGACAAGCCGAGTCTGCGCGTCACCTACAGGGTGGAAGAACTCACCCATCCGGGTTTGGCTGAGATCCTCGCTCGGTTTCAGGTGCCGGCGGGGGTGGAACGATGAACACCAAAGACTTCGTCTCGATCAGAGATTTCTCAGCATCGGAGATCGAATACCTGCTGCTGCTGGGAAGGCAGATCAAGGCTCGCCCTGGCGCCTACAGCGACGCGCTCAAGGGCAAGAGCCTGGTCATGATCTTCGAGAAACCATCACTACGAACCAGAGTGAGCTTCGATGTGGGCATCCAGCAACTGGGCGGTTTTTCGCTGTACCTCTCTCCTTCGGAGATCAACCTCGGCAAGCGCGAATCCGTATATGACGTGGCCAAGAACTTAGAGCGCATGGTGCAAGGCATCATGGTCCGGACGTTTGCTCACCAGACCGTGGAAGACATGGCGCAGTACGCCGGAGTTCCGGTGATCAATGGTTTGACGGATTACAGCCATCCCTGCCAGGCCATGGCCGACTACCTCACCATGTGGGAGATCAAGGGTAACTTGGAAAGGCTGAAGATCGCGTATGTCGGCGACGGCAACAACGTAGCGCACTCACTCATGTTCGCGGGCGCACAGGTCGGCGCAGAGCTATGGGTTGCAACCCCTCCCGGCTACGAACCCAGAGCGGAAGCGATTGCGTGGGCCTGGGAGCGGGCCAGAGAGACCGGCGGCAGCTGCCGGATCACGAACGATGTGAAAGAAGCGGTTGCTGACGCAGACGTGATCTACACCGACGTGTGGACCAGCATGGGCCAGGAGGCCGAAGCGCCAAAGCGGCGTGATGTTTTCAGGAGCTATCAGGTCACCTCCGCGCTCTTTGCGCGTGCCAAAACCGATGCCATCTTCATGCACTGCTTGCCCGCGCATCGTGGCGAGGAGGTGACCGATGAGGTGATTGATTCGCCACGCTCGGTTGTCTTCCAACAGGCAGAGAACCGGCTGCATGCCGAGAAAGCAATCATGCTGGAATTGATGAAGAACGTACCCGTGGGCCTGATGCGTCCGCTGGCCATGCCGGAACTTGCGCACGCATAGCAGGAGCAACCATGAAGACCATGCTGCTGGCGGTGGGAGGAAACTCGCTGATTCGCGCCGGCGAGAAGGGAACCATCGCCGAGCAGCGGGCGAACGCCCAGCGCACCGCGGCGGAGATCGCCAAGCTGGTTCGTGACGGCTATCGCATCGTCCTCACTCATGGCAACGGGCCTCAGGTAGGCGCGGCCCTCCTGCGCTCGGAACGAGGCGCGAGCCAGGTTCCCGGACAACCGCTTGACGTCTGTGACGCCTCCACCCAAGGTGAGATCGGCTACCTTCTGCAGCAATCTCTCGATACGGAGCTCAGGCGGGCCGGTCTGCGTGTGCCCGTCGTGACAGTAGTTACCCAGGTGGTAGTCGCACTG
>JBGQIG010000398.1:0-2788 GCA_041498365.1 Terriglobia bacterium
ACGGCATTTACATGAATGGTCTTGGTTCCCCTGCCGGTGAAGGCCCCGGCGGAATTTTCGCTCTCGATCACTACACCTTTGAGCCACTCGGAAGATGGGAAGTGGAACGAGGTCCGCAGTATTTTGCCTACGATTTCGCCTGGCACCTGGGATATGACACGGCGATCACCAGCGAGTGGGGCACGCCAAAGATGGTTGAGGACGGTGTGATCCCTGAGGCGCTGCTCGCGGGAAAGTACGGCCACAGCCTCCACGTGTGGGACCTGCGCAAGCGCAAGCACCTGCAATCGCTGGATCTGGGCGCGGAGCAGCAGATGGTGCTTGAACTTCGCCCCGCGCATGACCCGACCAAAGCTTACGGATTCGTGGGAGTCGTGGTATCGCTGAAAGACCTATCCAGTTCCATTTGGCTGTGGCACCGATCCAACGGAACTTGGGAGGTGAAGAAAGTCATCGAGATTCCCGCCGAACCCGCCGACCCGGACCAGTTACCTCCTCTTCTGAAAGGGTTCAAGGCGGTGCCTCCGTTGCTTACCGACATCAACCTGTCTCTCGACGACCGGTACCTCTACGCTTCGAATTGGGGCACCGGTGAGCTGCAGCAGTATGACGTTTCCGATCCGTTTCACCCCAAGCTGACCGGCTCGGTGCACATTGGCGGAATTGTCCGCCGCGCGGCTCATCCCGGAGAACCGAAAAAGCCGTTGAACGGCGGCCCCCAGATGGTGGAGCTCAGTCGGGACGGCCGCCGCGTCTACTTCACCAATTCGCTGTACGTGGCGTGGGACAAACAGTTCTATCCCGACGGAATCCAGGGCTGGATGGCGAAACTTGATGTCGCGCCCAATGGTGGCATCGCGCTCGACAAAGACTTCCTCGTGGATTTCGGCGATCTTCGCAGCCACCAGGTCCGGCTCGAAGGTGGCGATGCGTCGTCGGACTTCTATTGCTATCCATGACGACCACCTGGCCCTGGGTGGTCATTGCGCTGCTCGGGGCCTACCACGGCCTGAATCCTGGGATGGGTTGGTTGTTTGCTCTGGCTCTGGGATTGCAGGAGCGGAGCCGGCGCGCGGTTTTGTGGTCGCTCATCCCGATCGCTCTCGGTCACGCCGTGGCGATTTCGCTGACGATTCTTGCTCTGCGTATCGCGCAGGAAGCAATCTCGCCGCGAACCATCAAGATCGCCGTAGCCGCCGCGTTGTTTGTCATGGGTTTTTACCGGCTGTTCCGCGCTCGTCACCCCCGAGGCGGCGGAATGCGGGTCGGTTTCGGGGATTTGTTTCTCTGGTCATTTCTCATGGCCACAGCGCATGGCGCGGGGTTGATGCTGGCGCCAGTTCTGCTGGCGCAACCAATGCCGGGCATGAATCATTCCATGCACGGAGCGGCCGCAAACGCCGCAGGCTTAACTGTGGGGGTCCTTGGGCTGGCGGTAATGATCCACACCCTGGGCTTGCTGCTGGTGGCGAGCGTGCTGGCCCTGGTGGTGTACCAGTCTTACGAAACGTCGGGGCTCCAACTGCTTCAGCGCACGTGGTTTAACTTTGATCTTCTTTGGGCTGTCGCATTGTTCGTGGCAGGGCTTGCCGCCCTGTTGATTTGAAGGCCGCCCCCACATGCCCCGTGGGCTGCGAGATTCCACTCGTGGCGCGGGTTCCAGCCGCCTTGGGCGCCACTGTGCCTGCCTTGACATCGCGCCTGCCTGAGGTTAGCCTGTGGCCTTCTTTTTTGGAGCTTCCTTAGCTCTGTACCGTGATCGTAGGCCAGACCGAAACTGATACGCAAGGAGGCTCAGGGCATGGGCGCGCTGCTTAATTCCTGCCTTTTCTTGTTGGGGATGGCGGTGCTCGTTCTATGGTCTCGGGCCGATGTCGCTGGGTGCCAGTCGCGTGGTCGGGTAGTTTCCCTGATGGGTGGCCTTGGCGTCCTCGCCTTCACACTATCGGCAATTTCGCCTGATGATGACCTGTTGCAACATGAATCGATTCGGCCGGCCGCGCAATCTCCAGGCGCAATACGGTATGTAGGAGCGGCACCACCGGTCTTGGTCAGCTCGTTTCCGGTCAACTCCCTTCTCGCATCGATACGTTCCCTCTTGCTCCCCGAGGCAAGTGCAAGCCTTGTCGCACTTCGGCGTGTTCCTCTTAGAACGCTTCGTATGATCCCCAATTCGATTCATTCACCGCCACTCCCTCCCGGGAGCTTATGGCAATCTGAAAAATAACTTTCGAATTGCCAATGCCAACACCAACACCGCTAGGACATTCCCGATCGCAGAAACAAGGCAAATACGGATCAATGCGATCGCTATGCAGACGTGAACGTGATCGGAGTGATTGCATCCTGGCACGGACACAGGCCGCTATAGCGTTTTTTGTTTGGTTGGAATTCGAACCTTGCCTACGGGTGCACTATAGTGTCAATTCACTCCGCGACTCTCTGGCCATCACGCCGACCCGGCCATCGCTCCCAAGGCAGCATGCATGGTATCTGGTGCGGTGCGCTTCCTGAATTAAGACTGGTGCCGGTGCTATATGCCATCTTCGTCCTTGACTTGAAGATTCTGAAGTGGGAAGAGAAAGAAAAGAAACTCTCCTTCGCCCCGACGGAAACTGCTGCTGACTGAGACGCGACCACATGGTACACGCGGCAAATATCAGCAATGGCCAACCGCCGCGTGAATACTCGCTTGCGGAGTTCCCAGCTTCTGCTTGAAATCAATAATGCCATCGTTTCCCATCTTGACCTGCCGTGATTTTGCGCAGCGCGGGCATCCCGCAGCTCT
>JBGQIG010000399.1:0-2787 GCA_041498365.1 Terriglobia bacterium
TCGAGGAGTTGCGTTTGCTCGTTCCAGAGCATGACGCTGAAGACGTGGTAGTCGACAATTTTCTTGACGCGTTGGGCGATGCGGCGGAGGAGTTCTTCGCGCTCCAGGATCGAGGTGAGCTCGCGGCTTACTTCGTACAAAAGCGTTAGCGTCTTCGCCTGTTCCGGATGCGAGAGGAAAAGGCTCTCCGGGACCGGATCGGCATCTCCCAGAAGGGCGAAAGCTCCGAGTTTAGAAACGTCATCCATGGCCGGGGCGCTCAACGCTCAGTCTACATTGGATGTAACAGATCGCCCGAGGTTTCACAATTCGAATTTACGGGGGCCGGCCAGGCCATCGAGCACGGCCGGTTACTTGGGATCGTTTCTTTGAAACAGGGACTTACTGCAGCTTTGGAGCGAGAGAAGGTCCGTTTCGTCCAATCCATAGCGCTCGATGGCCGCCCGGTAGCCGGTCCAATTGAAGGGACGATGGCGCTTCGCCAGGGTCCGGAAAAAGCGGTCGAAAAAGTAGAAGCCGATGCCGAAATTGGTATCCATGAAGCCTTCACTGTTCACACTTCGGTGATGAATGTCGTGCATTCTTCGTGCTTTCAGGAACCAAGTCTTAAGCAGAGGAACTCTGGTCATCCAGAAATTCTCGATGTGCATCCGGTCGTGCAGGTAGCTGAACATCAGGATAGGCCAGCCGAGCAGCGTGCAAAGCGCGAGCACCTGATACACACGGGGCACGCCAAGCAGCGCCATCACCCCCCAGCAAGACAACAGAATGATCGCCGACGGGGCCAGCCATTCGAGCCCCACATTGCCCACGGAGAAGCGGTTGTCGGTCGCGTCGTGGTAGTCCTCTGCCCGCATGGGTTGCCGGGGACCATAGATCAGAAAATGATGGATCAGATGGCCCCGGCTGAGGGTTGGGATTCTGCCGCTGTGCAGAAGACGGTGCAGCCAGTACGCGGCAAATTCCGCAACCACCACGGAATCCACCAGCGTCGCGACGATTCCGACGAAAGTTACCTGCAGGCGTTCGTAAAGCATTGACGCCCTCCTTCCGGTCTGCGTTAGCGGTTTCCGAAACGAAAAACGATTCCGAAGGAACCGCGGATGGTGTTCACCGTGCTGCTTCCAACGCGCATCCCGATGTAGTCGAGTTGTGGCCGCAGAGCGATGTGTTTGGTCAAACCAAGATCCACTCCTCCTCCGGCGCTGTAAGCAAAACCATTCGTCGAGGCGGAGATACCGAAAGCGCTGGCCGAAGTGCGCGCACCGCCCAGCAAGACCTGAGCGAACGGTGTTACGCGACCGGGGCTGCGGTAGGAAAAGCGCGGGCCGACCATGTAGGTCAAAGTATTGAGGCCGACGCCAAACGGTGCCGCATGGTATCCCCCGACGTCCGCGGCGATGCCGAGCCAATGATTGAAATTCCCAGCAATCGAGACGCTTCCGCCGTTCTGATTTACGCCGTTGCGCACACCCAGACGCAGATAGGAATAGCTGGCCGATACTTCGGCGGCCGGGGTGTCCTGCGCCCGGGAACCCGCCGCCATGAGCAGAATCACCGCCAGCAACAGAATCATTTTTCGCATTGAGTTAACTCCCTTGAAGTTTTCCGGAATTTCGTCCGGTGGGATGACCCTACGTGGTGCGAAAGGGAAGCTCAAGCGACAAGGAACGCCAAGGCGCCGGGAGCGCGGGATGTCGCACAATGTCGCGGCATATTGCGCTTGGCGAGTTGAAAAGAAAGGATTTAGAGGAGGGAAGACGGGTCGCGGCGCTTACCGGAGAGTATGAATCGGCGGCTCTCGCGGACAGAACACTCTTGCAAGTGAAAAGGCGCCATGGCCTGCACGGTTACGGCACATTTCTCTTTTCTTGAAGGATCTACGCGATAGCCGGAAAGAAAGCTATTTGACTTCCCAGGTGTCGCCGGCGCGAAGGAGCTTGCCCAGGTCGCCGGGCCCACGCTTGGCAATGACGTCCTTGACCTGCTGGTTCATCACGTCTTCATAACGCGGCAAATCGTCCCAAGCGCGGAAAACCCCGATGGGGGTGGGGAAGCCCGGCCGGTGCTCCATGTGCGAAAGCAAGAAGGCGTAAGAGGCCCGCGGGTGATGGGCATCGTGAACAATCAGGTCCGACTCGGCAATGCCATTGCCGAGTGCAACCACTTCGATGTCGCCATCCGACCTGCGCCGGATCCCTTTATCGCGGTTCTTCCCGAAGACGAGCGGCTTGCCATGTTCGAGCTGGAGCACGTGTTCGCTGCGGGCGTCGCGATCCGTCAGTGAGAACCAGGCGCCATCATTAAAAATGTTGCAGTTCTGCAGGATCTCCACGAACGCGGAGCCCTTATGTACCGCGGCGTGCTTCAGGGTCTCCTTCAAGTGCCCCTGGAAGACATCGACCGAACGGGCCACGAAAGTGGCCTCGGCTCCAATCGCGAGCGATACTGGATTGAAGGGCCGATCCACAGAGCCAAATGGAGTCGACTTCGTTTTCTTATTGAATTCAGAGGTTGGCGAATACTGGCCCTTCGTCAGGCCATAAATCTTGTTGTTAAAGAGCAGCACCTTGATGCCGACATTCCGCCGCAGCATGTGAATGGTGTGATTGCCGCCGATCGAAAGCGCATCCCCGTCGCCTGTGGCAACCCACACCTCCAGATCCGGACGAATGGCCTTGATGCCCGTAGCCACGGCCGGCGCGCGCCCGTGAATCGTGTGGAAGCCATAGGTGTTCATGTAGTACGGGAAGCGGCTGGAGCAGCCGATGCCGGAGACGACCACGA
>JBGQIG010000400.1:0-2761 GCA_041498365.1 Terriglobia bacterium
GAGTCTTCGGCGGTGGGTTCTCTTCGCACGATTAACACGGCCGAGGTGACCTATTCCACGACGTATGGTACTGGTTTTGCGCCTTTGGCTAACCTGGGTGGTGCGGACCCCTGCACGGCTGCAGCGGCCACTTCCTGTTTGCTCGACAGCGTCCTGTCAGCGGGAACAAAGAGTGGCTATACCATAACAACTTCGGCTCCGGCCGCCCTTGGGACGGTTCTCGCCCCGAACGTTCTTTACGAAGCGGGCGCACAACCAGTAGCGGCAGGCCAGTCTGGCCAGCGTTCCTTCTGCACCGACCAGTCGGGAGTGATCCGTAACAATCCTGCGGGCGGTGCACCACCGGCTAACTGCGCAGGTGCCGCTGCATTCCTCCCCCTATAGTAACTTGTTGGGATATAGAGTCGACGGATCAGACAGCTAACATTGAATCCGCCAGTGAATCGGAAAGAGCACGGGACATCCGTCCCGTGCTCTTTTGTTCTTTGTGGTCAAAGAGCGCGTGAATTCCTGGACTGTCCATCCGGATCGACCCCTGAGAAACCGTACGATAGGTACGCCCGACTATTTTTGTCAACGCTCCCATGCGACTTGACGTTTCGTGGCGGTCATCAGGGGAATGGGCACGCGAGAGGGCGATTATCCCCAAATATCTGGCCAAAACAGACCCTGAAATGGGCCTTCGCTTGCTTCAAACTCTGAGAGCATATGATTGTTAGGGCTTGCCGAAGGTTGATATTTTTCAGGAATCTCTATGCGAAAGAGACAGGCCGGGTTTTCCCTCATCGAGCTATTAATCGTCGTGGCGATCATTCTGATCATCGCCGCGATTGCAATCCCCAGCTTCCTGAGTTCGCGGATGTCAGCAAATGAGGCTTCCGCCGTGGAGAGTCTGCGGACCATCCAGGCGTCGCTAACGGCATACGCCGTCACCTATGCTGGTGTAGGTTATGCGGCCCAGCTCTCGAATCTCGGCGATGGCGGCACAAGCCCGTGCAGTGCCACGCCCATACAAGCCTGCCTGATTGACAATACTCTGGCCAACGGTACAAAGAGTGGTTACGTCATCACCTACGTTCAAGACGCCAGCAGTACCCCTTCAACAGGATATACCCTCAATGCGGATCCGATCAGCCGTGGTTCGACCGGCCGGCGGAGTTTCTTCACCAATACACCAGGTGTGATCCGCTTTAACGCGGCGGCCCCTGCGACGATAACAGACCCAGTGATTTAGTCATTCCTCATGCGGATCGCCACTTCCGGTGAGAAAAATGGAGCCAGAATTAACGGCTCAACAGAATCCTTTCTGCCTTGCTAGACTAGGGACATGCTCTGGCGGTTGCACTCCCTGCTTCTTCTCTTCCTCACAGTCACCAGCAGCCCGGATGTGGAGGCCATCGTCGCGCGGTTGCAGGCGAGATATCACTCAGCTCGGACCTTGCAAGCCTCGTTTCTCGAGCGCTATACGGAGAACGGTCGTTTAATTCGTGTCGAAGCGGGGACCGCTTACTTTCGGCGTCCGGGGAAAATGCGCTGGGACTACCAGGCGCCTGAAGAAAATGTGTTTCTCGTCGACGGTAAGACGGCTTGGTTCTACGTTCCCGCCGATCATACGGCGACGCGGGTTCCCGCGAAGGAAAGCGCCGACTGGCGAACGCCACTGGCGTTGCTGGTCGGCGACATGAAAATATCGCGCGTCTGTGCTCGGGTAGAAATATCTTCCGCAGAGAAGCCCACCAACTTAGAGAGCGTCGTGTTGTCCTGCGAGGTAAGGGAAACAGAGGCACAGCGCAGCGTTACAAAAGGTCGTTCTGCAGGGGCTGCAATAGAAGCCCCGGAAGAACAAGTGTATTTTGAGGTGAACGAGCGCACAGGCGACTTGGAACGCATTTTGCTCCGTGAGCGCGGAGACGTTGGAATCGAGTTCCAATTCAAGGATTGGCTGTTTAACCCACCTGTGCCTGATTCGTTTTTCCGGTTTGCCGTGCCGCGTGGAGTCGCGATTGTGAGCGGCGAGTTACGCTCCGGAGAAAGAGACGCGAATCGTTAAGGGTTGACCCCGGTCGATATCTCTTTCTCTGAAGGAACGGCCAACTATCGAGGGCGTTCCGGCATATCATGTAGATGAGGTAAACTGAAAGCCTATGGGGGAATTTGTCTGCCGCGTGGCTGATGCCAACGGACGTGTTTTCTCGCACGTCGAGGCTGCGGGCTCGCTGGACGAAGCGCGCCAGAAGCTCGCGGACCGGGGATTGTATATCTATTCGGTGGAATCCCGGGGCGGTCGGCTCGCCGAACTGTTTCGGCGGAGGAGCGACCGCCAGATTGGCGGCTCGGAATTCCTCATTCTCAACCAGCAATTCAATACCCTCATCAAGGCGGGGTTGCCGATTCTACGAGCCCTGGACCTCCTCGCCGATCGTGCCAGCTCACCCAAGCTTCGCCCGGTCATTTCCCAGCTGCGCGACAGGGTTCGTGAAGGGAAGTCGCTGTCCGAAGCCGTTGCCGAATCCGGTGTATTTTCGAAAGTTTATTCAACGGCCATTCTGGCGGGAGAAAAGAGCGGAAACCTGCCTGGGGTCCTGGACTACTACATTGCCTACCAGCGCGTGAGTACGGGCGTCCGCAAGAAGATTCTGGCGACGCTGGTTTATCCCGTCCTGCTGATCAGCGTCGCGCTCATCATCGTTACCTATCTCGTTACCGCGGTGATCCCGAAGTTTGCCTTGCTCTATCGGGATTTGAACGTGGAGCTGCCAGC
>JBGQIG010000401.1:0-2730 GCA_041498365.1 Terriglobia bacterium
ATCTACGCCAAACCAGAACCATCAGCCAGCCCAGGAGCTGGCCGACGGTCTGATTGTAAAACATCTCGCCCGCGCGACTTCAGAAAGAGTAGATCAGGTCGAACTGGTGACGCACCAGAAACGGCTCGGTCTGGCCGGCAGTCACTCTGGGCGCCAATACGGCGTGCTGCAGGTTGCTGTTCAGAGTGCGCCCGATCCAGGCGTTGTACTGGGCCACAACATTCGATCGAAGCCGCCAGTAAGCGTAAATGCGGTGCTCGATGATGTTGGTGGCCGCGCGCTGTTCACTTTCGGAGAAAGTGGCCAGAATGGAGTCCTGCCCCGAGCGCCAGAATCCGTAGCCGAATTGCAGATCATTCTTGTTTTTGATCTGGCCAATGCTGATTTCTCCGAGATACGACCGATTCTGCGAACCAAGGCTGGTAATCACTTTCCCCGTGGAGTCCAGCGGATGGTCGGCCGCCTTGAGGTTGGTTTCATACTCCAGCACCAGGTTCAGCGGGAAGCGCGACAGTCCCGTCTTTAACTGGCTGTTGAGAATCAAGTCAGCATATTCAAATCCGGAAAGGAAATGCCGCTGTCCCTTCGCGTCAACAAAGGTGGCGTTGGTCATTCCGTTGGAAGCGATGGCGCAAGGCGGAACGCTGGGCAAACCGGAACCCGTAGCGCAACCTGGACCTTCGCCCGGGATTTGGATGGGCGGAGTGCCGCTGGTGGTCGCCTGCGTCGCGAAGGCAGAGGCGTTCAAGATGGCATCCGGGAAGCCCCAGTCAATCAGCGTAAATGACGGAGTGGTAGTCAGTGGACCGAATTGGAATGTGGCGGAAACGTTGCCGCCGAGAGCGAACGAATCGTCACCCTTCGCAACTTCGTTGTAGAGCAGTTGCATCCCCTGAACCGTAAAACTCTTCAGGAAGGGCGTCTTCAGGTCCCAGGAGAATTTCTGGTTGAAGCCTTCAGGATTAATGTCGGGATCGAGGGTAAGCGATGTGCGGGCCCAGGTGTAGGCAAACTTACCTCCAGTGAGCGAGAGCCACCTGGCAGCCACGGGATTAAAGGTGACGTATGCCCGGTCGACGCCGATGGTTTTTCGTTCAAAGAAATTCGTGAATGTCTCATTGGCCGAGGTAGTGTCACCCAGCGAGCCGCTGGCCAGGGCGAAGCCTCCCACGAAATTGTCGTTCAGCCGACCATCGACACCAAAGCGGACACGAAGGCGGGCGCGATTGCGCGTGACGCAAGCCGGGCAATCCTGAAAGATGTCCTCGCCGCGCACTCGGATGTCGCCACTGAAGCGGAAGCGTCCCGCGATCTCTTGGAGAGCGCCGATCCTCTTGTCTGTGTCCTTGGACTGCTTTTCCACGACCGCAAGCGCAGTTTTCGCTTCCGCGACGCTACCGGAGGCCTGTTCGGCCGCGTGCTGGGCCTCTGTGGCTGACCGTTGCGCTTGAGCAGCCGTCGTCTGCGCCTGCTCCGCGCTTCCCTGCACTCTCTGCGCAGAGGCATTGGCCTGCTGGGTGGCCTCCAGCAATTGCTGTAGCTGGGACTTCAGTTGGTCAAGCTGCTGGCGTTGCTCGTCCGTCTGCTTCTGTTGCGCGGCCAAAGCCTCGCGCAGCTCCTGGACCTCTTTAGATCTCGTGCGCGTTTGACTAGTGGCTTTCTTTGCAGGGACTCTCGGAGGAGCGGCCTTGGGGCTTGCACCCGTCTGCGCCGTCGCGCCGCTAATTGTCAGAATGAATGCGCTGAACCACCAGAACCGTTTCATTGTCTCTCCCTTTTCGTTATTTGACTATCTTTCTGCTTTCTTCAAAATTAGTGGCCCGGCGCCGGGCTACCTGGAACAGCAAATCCGTAAGTGCGCAACAGATCCTGGACTGCGGGCGTTTTCACGAAATCCACGAACTTACGGGCTACTTCCTTGTTGGGCGACGACTTCAGGACAATCGCAGCCTGCTCGATGGCGGGATAGTCTTCGGCGGGAATTTCTACGTGCCTGCCTTTTTCCTTTAGCGAAGGAGCCAAAGCCAGAGAAAGAGCCAGAATTCCAATGTCGGCGCTCCCGGACACGACAAAGGTGGCGGTTTGAGAGATGTTCTCGCCCAGCACGAACTTCGCGGAAACCTGGTCGTAGATGTTTTCGTGCCGCAAGGCAGCGACGGCGGCGCGTCCATAAGGGGCGTGCTCGGGATTGGCGATGGCTATCTTGTGGATCCCCGGATCAAGCAGGACTTGCAGGCCGCGGCCGAGGTCAAGTTTCGATTCATTGGGAACCCACAGCACGATTTTTCCGGTGGCATAGGGGTACAGGGTGCCGGGCTCGGCCAAGCCGGCGGCCTCGAGTCGCCTGGGATAGTCGATATCGGCCGAAAAAAACGCATCGAAGGGAGCGCCGTTTTGGAGCTGGGCGAAAAAGTTTCCGGAGGAACCGAAAATCAGCTTCACGTGCTTGCCGGTATCTTTCTCGAAGCGCTCCCCCACCTCATGAAAGGCAAACTGCAAGTCGGAAGCCGCGGCCACAGTGATCTCCTGGGCAGCGCCCAGGCGCGCGGCAAACAGGAATAGAAAAACGACGACATACGATTTCAGAATTTTCATCTGACGCTCCTGTATGGAAATTGGGTGAGTTGAACCGCTAGCCAGCTAGTTGTCGATACAACAACAGCCTGAGGAAGGTTCTGGCAGGGTTCGAGAGCGGCAGGGGGCTGCGCACAAGCAGGCCCGCCGTGAGCC
>JBGQIG010000402.1:0-2700 GCA_041498365.1 Terriglobia bacterium
ATGAAGCCAAAGAAGAGCTGAAGGAAATCATCGAATTTCTGCGCGAGACGCAAAAGTTCCAGAAGCTGGGTGGAAGAATCCCCAAAGGAGTATTGCTGGTTGGACCTCCAGGAACGGGCAAAACCCTGCTGGCACGAGCCGTGGCGGGTGAAGCCAACGTTCCGTTTTTCTCCATCTCCGGCTCCGACTTCGTTGAAATGTTCGTAGGCGTAGGCGCCAGCCGCGTTCGCGACTTGTTCGAGCAGGGAAAGAAAAACGCTCCCTGCATCATCTTCATTGACGAGATTGACGCCGTCGGTCGCCATCGCGGTGCCGGCCTGGGCGGTGGTCACGACGAGCGTGAGCAAACGCTGAATCAGTTGCTGGTGGAAATGGACGGTTTCGAGTCCAACGAAGGGGTCATTCTGATGGCCGCCACCAACCGGCCTGACGTACTTGATCCGGCACTTTTGCGGCCGGGGCGGTTCGATCGGCGAGTAGTCGTAAGCCGTCCCGATGTGCGCGGTCGCGAAGAGATTTTGCGAGTGCATACTCGCAAGATTCCGTTGGCCGACGATGTGGATCTTTCCGTCCTGGCTCGCGGAACCCCGGGCTTCTCCGGGGCTGATCTCGCCAACATGGTGAACGAAGCGGCATTGGCGGCGGCGCGGCAGAACCGCAAAGCCGTGCTCATGTATGACTTTGAACTGGCAAAAGACAAGGTCCTGATGGGCGTGGAGCGCAAGTCCATGCTGCTCTCCGACGCGGAAAAGAAAAACACCGCCTACCACGAAGCCGGCCATGCGCTGGTGGCGGCAAAGCTGCCGTACTCCGATCCGCTGCATAAGGTGACGATCATTCCTCGTGGAATGGCTCTCGGCGTCACCATGCAATTGCCCATCGATGACCGGCACAACTACTACAAGAATTATCTCGAGACCGCGATTGCCATCCTCATGGGCGGGCGTCTGGCCGAGGAGTTGTTCCTGGATACGATGAGTACCGGAGCCGGCAACGACATTGAGCGTGCCACTGAAATGGCGCGCAAGATGGTTTGCGAGTGGGGCATGAGTGATCTGGGCCCGCTCACCTTCGGCAAGAAGGAAGAGCAGATCTTCCTGGGTCGCGAGATTGCGCAGCATCGCGATTACAGTGAGGCCACGGCGGTCAAGATCGACGCCGAAGTACAGAAGCTGGTGAACAAGGGTTACAACACCGCCAAAGAGCTGCTGTCAGCCAACCGGGACGTGCTGGTCAGGATTGCACTCGCACTGATCGAGCGCGAAGTGCTGGATGCGGTTCAAATCAAAATGATCATTGAGGGCCAGGAACTGCCGAAGATCGTCCCGCCGCCCAAGGCAGACGACGGAGTGCAGCAGGTGATCAAGCCGGACCTGCAGCCGGGACGCGCCAAGGGCGGAGAGAGACCGGCGCCAGCGTAAGCAGTCGTCAGTCTTCGGTTGTCAGTCTTCAGCAAGAATAAGGGGCGGCTTCGAGCCGCCCCTTATTCTTTGTGATCCGGGGTTATCGGCGGGAATCCGCGTAAATCCGTGGCCCGGTTTTCATTGGTTCACTGCCTTCATCATGTGCTCGGGATAACGCAGCCCGGAGGCAGCCCCGTGCGGAAAGACCTCCGCCAGGCGGCGCAAATCATCCGCAGTAAGCTGTATATTTAGCGCCGCTGCATTTTCCTCGAGATATTGGCGGCGCTTGGTGCCCGGAATGGGAAGGATGTCTTCGCCCTGCGCCAGCACCCAGGCCAATGCCAGTTGTGACGGCTTGCATCCTTTTTCCCGGGCGATCTCCTCTACGCGCTGCACCAGGTCCAGGTTCTTCTGAAAATTCTCACCCTGAAAACGCGGTGAAAAGCGGCGGTAGTCATCCGCCGGTATATCTTCGATTCGCTTGAACTGCCCGGTAAGAAAACCCCGTCCCAGCGGGCTGTAGGCGACGAAACCGATGCCAAGCTCGCGGCAGGTAGAAAGAATCTCGCCCTCGGGATCTCGCGTCCACAGGGAATACTCGGTCTGCAGCGCTGCGATGGGATGGACCTTCACGGCGCGGCGCATGGTCTTTGCACTGGCTTCGGAGAGGCCGAGATAGCGGACCTTGCCTTCCTTCACCAGCTCTGCCATGGCACGCACCGTGTCTTCGATGGGAGTGTTGGGATCGACCCGATGCTGGTAGTAGAGATCGATCGTATCTACGCCCAGACGCCGTAAGCTGGCTTCGCAGGCCTGGCGAACGTATTCCGGCTTGCCATTCACGCTGCGGATGCTGGGGTCCTTGGGATCACGAACGATGCCGAACTTGGTGGCCAGCACGACCTGGTCGCGATTGCCCTTGATGGCCCGTCCCACCAGTTCTTCATTCTTGTAGGGGCCGTAGGCGTCCGAGGTGTCAAGAAAGTTGATTCCGAGTTCCAAGGCACGGTGAATGGTGGCTAGAGATTCGCTGTCATCCCGTCCGCTGTAGAACTCCGACATGCCCATGCAGCCCAGGCCCATGGCGGAAACGGTGAGGCCGCTGCGGCCAAGTTTGCGGGTTTTCATGCTTGGGCTCCTTGTAAGAAAAATAGAAGCGTCACACGTCACAGATTGATCCGATCTGGGAGAGACATCCTCTGCGACCGGTTTCACTCAGTAGATGCGAGCAACCGGACAGAGGAGTCAAGGATAGTTCATGACACAAGTGGCAAACTGGTTTGAGCGGAAATTTGAA
>JBGQIG010000403.1:0-2637 GCA_041498365.1 Terriglobia bacterium
ACTGCGAAGCCTGGCGAATGTTCATCACTTCACGCGAGTCGGCCATAGTTCCAAACCCTTTCCACAGATCAGGCCCTGTATCGCAACCGGTTTTCCCGGCTGCTGGGCAAACATGGGAGAAAATTCCTCGCTACAGAATTTCGTTTCGAGTGAATTTAGGTGTGCTGAGCATATATCAACCGGGAAACTGCCAAGGTCAAGGCGTATCTTCGGGTTTTACCGGGTTTTATACCTGTTTTCTGGAAAGTGCTTCGGCGGGACTTACACAATGACGCTGTATATTGTGTAGTGATTTAATATGGCTACAACTGAATGTGGTGTTTATACAGTCGGTTCGAACGTTACCCTTATTGCATAACCAAAGTACTACAGACGTTACTCAGGTATCTGGACAGGCGGGAAGGGGTAGAAACCAGCAATTAGCACTTAGCAATTGGCATTTGGCCCAAAGAGCCCTGGCCAATTGCCAAGTGCCAATTGCTAAGTGCCTATTTGTAGCGCCGGCGTCTCGCCGGCTGTCCTGCGGGCGTCCCGCCCGCAGAGCGATGATGGGGGCAGGCAGCGGGGGTCGTGAACAACAGTGCGAGGGCGAGACGCCCTCGCGACAGCCGGCGGGACGCCGGCGCTACGACAAACCTAGTACTCCGACAGCTCTTTCATAGCCCGGAACAGATCGCTGGTCTGGGGCAGGATGGCGTTCTCAAGGTCGGGATGGTAGGCCACATAGACATCCATCGCAGCCACCCTGCGCACCGGGGCATCCAGGTGCTCGAACATCTGATCGGCGATGCGCGCCGCAATCTCGGCCCCGTAGCCCCAGCTCAGGGTGTCTTCGTAGGCCACCAGGGCCCGGCTGGTCTTTTGCACCGATGTGGCGATGGTCTCCCAGTCGAACGGATTCAAGCTGCGCAAATCGATCAGCTCCGCCTTGATACCGTGCTCACGTTCCAGTTTTTGGACCGCCTGCAGCGCCCTGGGTACGACGGCACCATAGGTAACCACAGTGAGGTCGGTTCCAGGTTGCACCACTTTGGCTTTTCCGAACGGCACCATGTAGTCCGCGCCGGGGTAGGGCGCGCGACCGTAGGTCTCGCGATAGAGCCGCTTGTGCTCGAGGAACAGGACCGGGTCGTCGCAACGGATGGCGGTGCGCAGCAGGCCCGCCGCGTCCAACGCATTCGATGGAAACACCACCCGCAATCCGGGAATGTGGGTAAAGACGCTTTCCCCGCACTGGGAGTGATAGATGGCACCGCCGGTGAGGTAGCCGCCAATGGCCACCCGAATGACGCAGGGCGCGGAAAATGTGTTGTAAGAGCGCCAGCGGATCAAGGGTAGTTCGCTTCGAAGTTGCATCATGGCCGGCCAGATGTAGTCGAAGAACTGAATCTCGACCACCGGCTTCAGGCCACGCGTAGCCATGCCCGTGGCGCGGCCCACGATATTGGCCTCGGCGATCGGGGAGTTGAACACGCGATCGGAGCCGAACTCCACTTGCAGCCCTGCGGTCAGTTTGAAGACACCGCCCTTGCCCTTGACTAATTTCTGCTTCAGATACTGTTCCCGGCTGCAATCGGCGACATCCTCCCCAAAAATTACAATGCGTTCGTCGCGGCGCATCTCGTCGCGCAACGTGGCATTGATCAGATCGGCCATGGTCTTGGGCGCTGCTTTCTTGGCATCATGCGCCCCATCGGATTTGGCCAACACCGGCTGGGTTTCGAAGGCGGACGAAGTGGGATCCAGGTCCGGAGAATAAATATAGCGGGTGACCGAGTCGGGAGTGGGAGCAGGCGCCAGCAGGGCGCGGTCGACTGCAGCTTGCAGATCGTCGTCCACCTGCTTCTCCAGCCGGTTGATGGCCTTTTCGTCGAGAATACCCTCACGGATCAGGAACATCTGCATACGGGTGATGGGATCGCGCTGAGCATCCCGCTGGCGCTCGAAATCCGGCCGGTACAGGCGTTCGTCGTCGGACAGCGAGTGGGAGTATGGCCGAATCACGTGCGCATGCACGAAGGCAGGGCCGTGCCCACTCCGGCAGTGCTCCACCGAGCGCACAAAAGCCGCATAACTTGCCACTGGGTCGGTCCCGTCTAATTCCTCAAAGTGGAAGTTCGGGAAACCGCTGACCAGCCGGGAAATGTTCCCGCCCGAGGTCTGCACTTCTACCGGCACTGAAATCGCGTACTCGTTATCTTCGACGACAAAAATCAGGGGAAGCCGGGCATTGGAAGCGGTGTTCAAGGCTTCCCAAAACTCGCCTTCACTGGAGGTGCCTTCACCGAGAGAAACGTAGGTAATCTCGTCGCCGTGGAATTTGACCTCCTTGAACTGCCGGTAATCGCCGGTAGCTTTCCCGGCGGCATCAGGATGAGCGGCATAGTAGCGGCCGACTTCAGCGCAGCCTACCGCCTGCAGAATCTGGGTCCCGGTGGGCGAAGAGCCAGTGACGATGTTCAGGTCGGGAAGGCTCCAGTGTGACGGCATCTGCCGCCCGCCGGAGCTGGGATCGTCGCCCGAACCCACAGCCTGCAGCAGCATGTCGTAGGCGGTCGCGCCTAACGCCAGGCAGAGTGCCCGGTCGCGGTAATAAGGATAAAACCAGTCGTAGCCGGCCTTCAGCGCGAAAGCCGC
>JBGQIG010000404.1:0-2598 GCA_041498365.1 Terriglobia bacterium
AGCCACCGACCTGGGATGCAACTTCTTCGACACCGCCTGGGCATACGGCGAGGGCAAGAGTGATGGCCTGCTGGGCGACATTTTGTCCCGCAACCCGAAGAAGCGCCTGTATGCGGCTTCCAAAATCCCACCCCTCAATCGCAAGTGGCCGGCTACATCGGCATACAAGTATCAGGACGTCTTCCCCGCCGATCATGTTTTGAAACACGCCGACCTGATCCGAAAACAATTGCGGACCGATTCCATCGACTTGCTGCAGTTTCACGTCTGGGACGATAGTTGGGTGGACGAGCCGGAGTTCCGCGACACGGTCGAGAAGCTCAAACGTGACGGGAGCATCCGATCGTTCGGCCTAAGCCTCAACCGCTGGGAGCCGGAAAATGGTCTCAAGGCCCTGCGCACCGGCTTGGTGGACGTGGTGCAGGTGATCTACAACATTTTTGACCAGGCGCCCGAGGACAAGCTTTTTCCTATGTGCCAGGAATTGAATGTTGGCGTGATCGCGCGCGTGCCGCTTGATGAAGGCAGCCTGGGTGGAAAGATGACGCCGGAAACGCGGTTCCCCAAGGGCGATTGGCGCGCCATGTACTTCGGTCCGAAGAACCTCAAGCCGACCCTTGAACGGGTCGAGAAATTGAAGACTGTGCTGCCGGCTTCACTCACTCTTCCGCAGATGGCCCTGCGCTTCATCCTCTCTAATCCGGTGGTGAGCACTATCATCGTCGGAATGAGGAAACTGGATCATGTCCGGCAAAACATTGCGATGAGTGACGCCGGCCCGCTAGATGCGGCGCTGCTTCGTAAATTGAAAGAGCACCGTTGGGATCGCAAACCGCAGCCCTGGGCTGATTGAGAGTCTGTGAGAGGGTAGGGCGCCCCTCGACTTCGCTCGGGGCGGGCTCTTCGACTCCGCCGCTGCTTCGCTCAGGATGACAGAAGGAAGATAGCCGGTTGTGTTACCCGCGGTTACCTCCGTGTCCCCTGTGTCCTCTGTGGTTAAGAACTCCCTGCAAGTTTCCCCGAACCCCGCGTTCTCTGAATAGGACGGGAAAGCCTCCAGTCCACGGCGTACAAGGGGAAACCATAATGAAGAAGCTGCTGCTGATCATCATCTTGCTGTGCGGTGTGGGGATGGCGCAGGAGAAACCTGGTGAAAGTACCAACCAGCCCGCACTCACCATCTACAACCAGAATTTCTTTGTGGCGCGGGAATATGTGCCACTCGATCTCAGGCCTGGAGTGAATCGCGCCGAGTTTGCCGGCATCGCCTCCCATCTTGAACCGGATTCCGTCATTCTGCGCGATCCCGCCGGACGCGCCCTGCAAGTCCTGGAGCAGAACTATCGCAACGATCCTATCTCGCAGGAGCTGCTGCTCTCGTTCTATGAAGGTAAGACGATCGACTTCCTGGTACAGCGCACGGACCGGCAAGAGATTGTGAAAGGCAAGGTGGTGCGCAGCGGCTATATTCCCAGCACCTATTACGCGCAAAACTATCAGCAGCCCTCGTTCACCCAGCCCATCATCGAAGTGGACGGCGTGCTGCGCTTCGGGCTGCCCGGCCAGCCACTGTTTCCCGCCCTCTCCGGCGAATCGATACTGAAACCAACTCTCAGCTGGCTATTACAGACTAACGACCCGGGCAAATTCGATGCCGAGATCTCCTATGTCGCCGGCGGCATGAGCTGGCAGGCAGATTACAACCTGGTGGTCTCCGACAACCCCAAGGGCAAGACCGATTTGCTCGACATGGTGGGTTGGATCACCATGCGCAACCAGAGTGGCAAGACCTTTGAGAACGCAAACATCAAACTGATGGCCGGCGACGTGAACAAAATCCAGCCGGGAAGCCTGGCCAATCGCGCGTACGCGGCCGCCAAGATGGCCATGGCAGATGAGGCGATGGCGCCAGTCGTTCGCGAGAAATCATTCGACGAATTTCATCTCTACAGCCTGGCGCGTCCCACCACGCTGCGCGATCAGGAAACCAAGCAGGTGGAGTTTGTGCGTTCAACCGGCATTCGCGCGCAGCGGCTTTATGTATACGACGGGGCACAGGTGGCCCAGTACGGCTACTACAACCTGGAGCAGATTCGGCAGGACCAGAGCTATGGCACGCAGTCGAATCCTAAGGTCTGGGTGATGGAAGAATTCAAGAACTCCGAGGTTAACCATCTGGGCATCGCGCTGCCCAAGGGCAAGCTACGCTTTTACCGGCGCGACACTGACGGACATCTGGAATTTGTGGGCGAGAACGTAATCGACCACACTCCGAAGGACGAAACCATTCGCGTCTTCACCGGAAACTCGTTCGATGTAGTCGGTGAGCGTAAACGCACCAATATCCGCGTGGATTCGGCCCATACCTGGATGGACGAATCATTTGAAATCCGGGTGCGCAATCACAAGAAGGAAGCGGTGAGTGTGCGCGTGGTCGAGCATCTGTACCGCTGGACTAACTGGAAGCTGAGCGAGCAGTCCCACGACTCCCGCAAGACCGATGCGCAGACCATCGAATTCCCGGTGACGATCGCGCCGGACGGAGAACAGGTAGTGACCTACACCGTGCATTACTCGTGGTAGCGTAGCGCGGGCTGG
>JBGQIG010000405.1:0-2579 GCA_041498365.1 Terriglobia bacterium
AGAAGAAGAAGTTCAAAGACATTGAGCAATCGGGTAATTGAGTAATTGGGTAATTGGAAACCAAGTTCTTCAAATTACCCGATTACAAAATTACTCAATTACCAAATTTAAAGAGTTTTAACTCGAAAAGTGGAGACATAGACAATGGCGGATCTGCAGCAGTTGGAAGAACAAATCGTAGGCCTGTCGCTGCTCGACGCGGCGGCTTTGGTGAAGAAGCTGGAAGAGCGGCTTGGGGTGTCGGCGGCGGCCGCGGCCCCGGTCATGGTGGCGGGTGGCGGCGGGGCAGCAGCGGGGGCGGCTCCGGCCGAGGAAAAGACCGAATTCGCTGTGGTTCTCACTGCGGTGGGAGCCAATAAGATCAATGTAATCAAGGCCGTCCGCGAAGTTACCAGCCTCGGCCTGAAAGAAGCCAAGGATCTGGTGGATGGCGCCCCCAAGACCGTAAAAGAGGGTGTCACCAAGGACGAGGCGGAGAGTATCAGGAAGAAGTTCACCGATGCGGGAGCGACGGTCGAAGTGAAGTAGCGGCTGAGGCGTCTGAGCCTCGTGTCGCTATCCTGAGCCGTTTCTTGGCGAAGGATCTCTGCGGGTTGGCGGTTGTGGCCCGCAGGCCTTCCCAAAATGGGCTGCATTTTCGACGATTTAGCTGGTGAATCCTGGGCAGGGGGTGTTAGCATCTATATAACACCGCTTCCCACTTCATGGTAAGGCGGCTCTTCACTCCAACGACCTAGGGGAGCGGAGCTGAGTCGCACACAGTTGGCAAACTGTTCCGTGTGTAGCGGGACGGAAACAGGCCTGAGAACTGGCGCGGAAAGAAAAAAATCAACTGACGATAAGCGCCGCATCTGGCGCCCGTGGGGAGCTATGTCCCCAAGGGCGTATTCGTGTCTGCGGCATGTTGGCACGTTGACCGCACACAAGCGGGTCTCTTGGACCTGTCCGGACGGAAGGAAATTCCGTCGCCACGCAATGTCTTTTTCGCAGCCCACGGCTGCGCTTGAATGTTTGGGAGCCATCTGAATGTCGAAGAACAATACCTTCCGTAAACGATTTGATTTTTCAAAAATTCCAGCCACCATCCAGATTCCGAACCTGATCGAGGTTCAGAAGCGCTCCTATGAACGCTTCCTGCAGATGGACCGTCTGCCCAGCGAACGCGACGATGCCGGGCTGCAGGCGGTTTTTCAGTCGGTGTTTCCCATCAGCGATTTCCGCAACGTCTCCCAACTGGAGTTCGTGGACTACGCCATTGGCAACTGGGAGTGCAAGTGCGGCCACCTCAAAGGCCTGCACCACCTGCGTACCACCTGCAAGAACTGCGGTTCGACGGTCATCACCGACCCGTTTCATCCCGGTGACGTGCTGTGCACGAAGTGTGGCACCTATAACGCCAATACGCCGGACTTCTGCAACAAGTGCGGCGACCCGGTGGGCTTGCAGCTGAAGTATGACGTGAGCGAGTGCGAGGAGCGCGGCATGACCTACTCCGCGCCGCTCAAAGTCACCATGCGGCTGACTATCTACGAGAAGGACGCCGAGACCGGCAATCGCTCGATTCGCGACATCAAGGAACAGGAAGTGTTTTTTGGTGACGTGCCGCTGATGACCGAAAACGGTACGTTCATCGTCAATGGCACCGAGCGCGTGATCGTCAGCCAGTTGCACCGCTCGCCCGGCGTGTTCTTCGAAACCGCCAACAACCGCACTTATTTCCTGGGCAAGATCATTCCCTACCGCGGGTCGTGGGTGGAGTTCGAGTACGACCAGAAGAACGTGCTGTATGTGCGTATCGACCGCAAGCGCAAATTTCTGGGCACGATTTTCCTGCGTGCCCTGGGGCTGCGGGGCGGGGAAGACATTCTGCGCACCTTCTACACCGTGGACCGGCTGCTGATTCGCGACAAGAAGCTTTACTGGACGCTCGATCCCGCGAGCGAAAAGCCCACCAACCTGCTGGGCATGAAGCTGGCCCACAGCATCAAGTCGAAGTCGGGCGAGGAAGTCGCGCACTCGGGACGCAAGATCAACGCGGTCACGCTGAAAGAAATTCAGAAGGCGAAGATCGGCGAAATCGAGATTGACGTTTCCGATCTCGAAGGCGCCTGGGTGGCCAGCGACGTCGTGGACACCACCACCGGCGAAGTTCTGCTGGAGGCCAACTCCGAGCTGACCGGGGATAAAGTCTCCAAGATTCTGGAGTCCGGGGTGGTCGAAATCAATCTCTTCTTCCCTGAGCGCGACGATGTGGGCACGGTGATCTGCCAGACTCTGAAACGGGATTCGGTCAAGACGCCGCAAGAAGCGCTGATCGAGATCTACCGCAAACTGCGGCCGGGCGATCCGCCGACCCTGGACACGGCCACCGCGCTGTTCCACGGCATGTTCTTCGACCCGCGGAAATACGATTTCTCGCGGGTGGGCCGGCTGAAGTTCAATATCAAGCTGTTCGAGAACCAGGACGCGACCAAGCTGGACAATCGGACGCTCGAGCCGGACGATTTCTACGGAACTATCCGTTACTTGCTCAAACTGCGCAAGAACATTGGCACCGTCGACGACATCGATCACCTGGG
>JBGQIG010000406.1:0-2548 GCA_041498365.1 Terriglobia bacterium
CATCCCGGCGGTGCCCGCTTAGCGCGCTGCTGGACACAGCGGTCTCCCAGCGGGTACGGTCTGTTAGAATGCGCCTACGGAAGCCAGTCTTGGCCGGTGCTGGGCCTGGTCTTCAAAACCAGCGTGCGGCACTCCGTGTCGCAGGTGGGTTCGACTCCCACTGGCTTCCGCCAACAATCGAGCTTGTCAAAGAAAAGAAGAACCGTCCTGCTCATCTTCCTCGCCAGGGCACTCCGCTAGGAGCGTACCTCGCCCGCACACCAAAACTTCGCAATGGCTGCGCCGTACTACGGCTTGTAAGCCTCGCTGAGGCGGCAAGGGAATGACCTGATCTACTGGAAGTCGTCAAAAACCCCCTGCACGGGACAACCGCAGGGGTCTCTTCCTTTGCGTTATACTCTGAAAGGAAAATCCGATGGACGACGGCCACGTTCCTGCGAGCAAAGCCGACCTCACAGCGCTCAAAGACGAGCTTCTTGAGGCGATGCACGATACCGAAACGAGGCTCCTCAAAGCGTTCTACGACTTCGCGGAATCCAACCAGAAGCGTCTTGCGGCGACCGAACAATAGGGGCCGCAACCGTTGAACGCCTTGGTTCTGTCGAGCGCCGCGTCACCGACATCGAGAAGCGGCTCAACCTCCCCCCAGCTCCCTGATTGCTGACAGCCCCGCCGACTTTCGTGTCGATACGGGCTTATTCTTGCTGTGCATGTCTGCCGTTGCCCTTCCGGACGGTGTTCGGACTCCCACTGGCTTCCGCCACTTTCTCATTTCAATTCATTAGTTTGGCAGAAAAAACCGGCCCGACTTTGCCCGTCACTTTGCCCGTGGCCTCGTTTTCCAGATATTCTTCCATTTTTTGGAGATCAATCTACTCTTGACTATTGGGAGAGAATGCGATACGTTTCAACCAAAATCGCGGCAGTAGCTGCGAATGGAGGTGAGTCGTGAAAAGAGCACATAGGGCTGTGGGTATTCTGTCGTGTTTGGCCACGAGTCTCATATTCCTGGGGCATGAAGCACGTATCGCTTCAGCCCAGGTCCTTTACGGTTCGATCGTCGGGACCGTGACAGACCCGGCAAACGCTATGGTCCCGTACGCAAACGTGGCAGTCACGAGCACATTAACCGGCTTGTCCCGCCAGGCTGTTACGGACAGCACCGGCTACTATTCAATTCCCAACCTGCCCCAGGGCACTTATGACCTTGCGGTGACCGCCAGCGGGTTCAGACCCGTCACGCAAAAGGACGTCAACATTCTCATCAACAACGTCAGGCGCGTGGACCTCTCCTTGGAGGTGGGCGCCGTAACTGAAACTGTCACGGTGCAGGCCAGCGCAGCTCTGCTTCAGACCACGAAGACGGATGTCAATGTGAACCTGGAAGCGCGCGCCGTCTCGGACCTGCCGCTCGCCGGCTACCGTAACTTTCAAAGCCTGATTAACCTGGTTCCCGGGGCCACCCCCGGGCGGTTTCAGAACGCTGTCATCGATACGCCCCAGCGCGACTTCACATTCAACTTCAACGGCCAGGACCGCGGCGACAACAACACTCGCGTGGACGGTGCGCCCAATGTTCTGGTCACCATGCCTCACCACATGGTGTACGTGCCGCCGGTGGAAAGCATTGAAGAGGTCAACATCTCCACCAATAACTTCGAGGCCGAACAGGGGATGACCGGCGGCGCCGCCGTGACCGTCACGACGAAGTCCGGAACCAACGATTTCCACGGCAGCGCTTTTGCCTTCCACTCCGATAACTCCTTACGCGCCTTTTGGTGGGATGAGAACCGCGCCGGCGTAACGCAGAAGCCCAAAGGCATCCGCAACCTTGACGGGGGCAGCGTCGGCGGACCTATCAAGAAAGGCACGCTGTTCTTTTTCACGGATTGGGAAGGCACTTTCGAGCGCGTGGGGCGTTCCTCGCTCTTCTCCGTCCCGGCTAATGATTTCCGCACGGGAGATTTCAGCAGAAAACTGGGTGGGCAAATTTTGGATGCCAGGGGCAGCCCTGTCATGATACCCACCACAGAGGGCGGCCTCACAGCGCTCCGGCAAGGGATGGTCTTTGATCCCTACACCGGCAACCCGGATGGCACCGGCCGCTCGGTGTTTTCCAGCAATAGTCGGCTCAACGTCATTCCGGCTGGCAGGCTGAACCCCGCCATGATGAAGCTGCTGGCCTTGGTCCCCACGTCCAATCTGCCAGGGGACGTGAGCAACTTCTACAACAGTGGCACGCAGCGCTTGAACCGCAACAACCTGGACGCCAAGGTGAATTGGAACCGGAGTCCGAAGCACCAGGTCTGGTTCAAGTACAGCGTCATGGACGCGCTGGTGCATGGTGACTTCGGCTTGGGCAAGGCTGGGGGTGGATGTCTGTGCGACGGCGGCGTCGGTGATGGCCACACCCTGGTGCAGACCGCGGGCATCGGGCAAACCTACACCGTCTCGCCCAATTTCCTGATCGACGGGACGCTCGGCTGGACTCGCCTCGGCCAGAACGTGAAATCCCCTGACCTCGGCACCAACTTCGGATCGGACACGC
>JBGQIG010000407.1:0-2483 GCA_041498365.1 Terriglobia bacterium
GAATACACATGGCGCTCCCATGCTGCCCGGTATGGAGCTAGCGGGGCAAGTGATTCCAGTATCGGGCTTGCCGGGGCGGGTTGTAGCTTCGAACCTCACGCCTGACTCGGAGACCGGTGCTGGCCGCTGGAGCGATGACGAAATTGCGCGCGCCATCCGGGAAGGCATCGGTCACGACGGGCGGACGATTTTCCCGATGATGCCTTATAGCGCATACCGGACGATTTCGGACGAAGATCTGGCTTCTATCGTGGTCTATTTGCGGTCGGTCCCGCCGGTACGTAATCTTTTGCCACCAACCCAGGTCGCTTTCCCGGTCAAATATCTGATTCGCAGCGCCCCGCAGCCGCTGACCGATCCCGTCAGCGGGCCGGGTCCGCAGGCAAATGCGGTGACGCGAGGGAGGTACCTGGCGTCCATTGGTTGCGGTTGCCACATACCAACAGACCACGGTGACCCGATTCGCGGTCTGCGGTATGGTGGCGGCGACGTCTTGCGGGGCCCCTGGGGAGAAGTGGCCAGCGCCAATATCACGCCGGACGCCTCCGGTATCGGCTACTACGACGAGGCGCTGTTTCTCCAGGTGATGAGGACAGGATACGTAAAGGCAAGGAAACTGAGCTCGATCATGCCTTTTGGAGAATTCAAAGATCTCAATGACGATGACCTGAAGGCTATCTTCGCGTATCTGCGCTCGCTGCCGCCGGTGAAGCATCGGGTCGACAACAGCCTGCCGCCTACGTACTGCAAGCTTTGCCGCCAGAAGCATGGGGCGGGAGATCAGAACTAGGCAGACAGCACCGGCAAAGATTTGACATTTGAGGGCGTCCTGCGGCGCTATAATCCTCCGTATGCGGCGCCAGTTGGCCATTGCGGCGTTATGCGCGGCGGTACTGGTGGCACCGGTTTGGGCCCAGAGGCATGGCGGTTCCAGAGGCGGTGCACTCATGGGCCGCGGCGGGTTTTCTTCTCGGGGCTCGTTTGGTGTGCGCAGTGGTTTTGTCGGGACACCGCGGTTCGGAGCCGGTTTCGGGACTGGTTTTCAGCAACCCTTTTTCCGCCCTCGGCAACCCTTCTTCGGAATTCGTCAACCATTCTTTGGCCCGCGGCGCTTCCATCGCCGCGTTTTCTTCGCCACCGGTTCACCGTTCCATTTCGGATACTACGGTTATCCCGGATACTACGGCGGCTATTCCTACGCGATGCAGGATTCCTATCCCGCTTACGACTATTACGCCGCCTATTCCGCCCAGAATGACGCGGCGCAGCAACAGGAAATCGATCGTCTGGAAGATGAAGTAGCGCGTTTGCGCGAACAGCGGGAATCGCGCGAGGCGCCTCCGCCGATACCTCAAGCGGAAAACCGATCCTTGCCATCAACTCCCACGCTGCTGGTTTTCCGTGACAAGCACACCCAGGAAGTGCAGAACTACGCCGTGGTCGGGGGTACGCTCTGGATCTTCAACGAGCAGCGGGCGACGAAGCTTCCGTTGTCATGGTTGGACATCGAAGCCACGACCAAGGTCAACGATGAGCGCGGAGTAGATTTCCAGGTCCCGAAACATCCAATGTAGGCGCGAGCGTCCCTTCGACTTCGCTCAGGGCAGGCCCGCTCGTGCTGGAGCGCCACAAAGCCAGGCCAGTTCAGCGAGTTTGTCTGTGGATAACTCTTCCGAGCCCAGCCGGGATTTCGCATTAGAATGACGACAACGTAAAATCAACGAAGTATCCTCCATGTCCCAATTCGTTCACCTGCACCTTCATACCGACTACTCCATGCTGGATGGCGCCTGTGACGTGGAAAAGCTTGTCCAGCGCGTGAAAGAGCTGGGCATGCCGGCGGTCGCCATGACCGACCACGGTAACATTTTTGGCGCGGTGCACTTTGTGAATGCGGCCCACAAAGCCGGGGTCAAGCCCATCGTCGGCTGCGAACTTTACATATGCAAGAAGGATGATCACAACATCGAGCGCACGCCGCCGGAAGGCGACACCTACAACCACCTGCTGGTGCTGGCGGAGAACGAGGAAGGCTACCGCAATCTTACCAAGATCACCTCGGAAGCCTCGCTCCACGGCTTTTACTACAAGCCGCGCGTCAGCAAGAAATTTCTGGCCGAGCATTCCCATGGGCTGATTGGATTTTCGGGCTGCCTGAAGGGGGAAGTGGCCGAGCTCCTGATGGAGGACAAGTATCAGGCGGCGCGCGATGCAGCTGCCACGTACGCGGATATTTTTGGCAAAGGGAATTTCTTTCTTGAGATTCAGGACCAGGGACTGGAGATGGAGCACCGTATCCATCCGCACCTGTTCCGTCTAGAGAAGGACCTGGGCCTTCCGCTGGTGGCGACCAACGACAGCCATTATCTCTGCGAGGACGACGCGCACGCGCAAGACGTGATGCTGTGCATTCAGACCGGCAAGTCCATCCAGGACACCAATCGCATGAAGTTCCAGGGCACGGGATTTTTCGTCAAGAGCCA
>JBGQIG010000408.1:0-2448 GCA_041498365.1 Terriglobia bacterium
GTACGCCGCTGGCCGGCGCGGCCAGGATTCAGGGACAATCATCCCGCGATTTCATGCCGCGAAGTTAAGAAGGAGATTAGTAGAAGATTAGAGATCTCTGTTGTCGGCAAGTCTTTCCCAGTTTCAGGAAGAGGGCGGAAACGGGAAGATTCATCGAGACGCGCAGGCTACGCCAGCTCGGGGCAGGCTCATCGCGAGCGCTGCTGGGATTTCACTCTTTCGGTTTTCACTGGTAAAACCATGCCTTTGAAAACCACCGCTGAATGAACGGCCGAGGCTGAAAGAGTAACCTGGCGGCTGATTACCAGGGTTCTGCGGTCGAGCAGGCTGAACCAGAACGGTGAGACATGGCCTTCTTTTTGCCTACAGTGTACTTGGCGTACATCCTTTGCTGGGATAATCTGAATCCATAAGCTCAATGGCGGCGACGCCGGTCATGGCCACCGGCACAACGCGGCAAACCAATGCAAAGTAGGAGAGCAGTAATGCCAGGCACCCCTGTGCGCTCGTTCCGCAAAAGTGTCGTTATCGCTGCATTCTTAGTTTTGGCCATAGCTGCTCCAGCGCAAGTCCGAAACCGCATTGCGCAAAGGATTGAGGGCAGCGAACCGGCTGTGGTTGAGGGGGCGCACCCCATGGCTCGGCCCGAGTTCGATCGGGGACGGGTGGATGCCAGCATGCGGATTCATCGCGCCGCCATCGTGTTCCAGCTCTCCCCCGCTCAGCAGAGCGACTTGGAGAAGCTGCTGTCGGAACAGCAGGATCCTGACTCTCCGAATTATCAAAAGTGGCTGACGCCTGAGCACTACGCCGCGCGCTTCGGCATCAGCCCGAGCGACCTCGCCCAAGTCGCCTCCTGGCTGAAATCGCAAGGCCTGACTGTGGATGGATATTCCCGGGCCCGCACCCGGATTTACTTCAGTGGAACCGCGGCCCAGGTGGAAAGCGCCTTTCGCACCGAGTTGCACCGCTATCTGGTGGACGGTGACACCCGCTTCGCCAATGCTACGGAGATTTCCGTGCCCGCGGCGCTTTCCGGCATGGTTCTAGGCTTCCGCGGCCTTGACAATTTCCGCCCCAAACCCAGGGCGCGCGCGGTCCCACACTTTACCTCGCACGTTACTGGAAACCATTTCGTTTCTCCCGGTGACTTTGCCACCATCTACAATCTCAAACCGCTTTACAGCGCGGGATTGGATGGGACCGGACAGAAAATCGCCGTGGTGGGACAGACCGAGATTAGCGTTGCCGACATTGACGCCTTCCGCAGCGCCGCCGGATTGCCTGCCACAAATCTTCAACTGGTGGCGGTCAACGGCACAGGACACTCTCAGGGGGATGAAGTCGAAGCCGATCTCGATGTTGAATGGTCCGGCGGTGTAGCCAAGAATGCGACCATTCTCTACGTCTACACGGGCAGTAACTCGCCGCAGAACGTCTTCAATGCGTTGGAATACGCGATCGACCACAATTTAGCGCCGGTCATCAGCAGCAGCTATGGGAATTGCGAAGCGAACCTGGGTGGATTTGCCCAAACCCTTCGCCAGGATGTGCAGCAGGCGAACACCCAAGGTCAGACGGTTATGTCAGCATCGGGCGACTCCGGGGCAGCGGACTGCGACCCTGCCTCTTCCAAGTCCGCCACCCATGGGCTGGCAGTGGACTCTCCGGCGAGCGTTCCTGAGGTCACGGCGATTGGAGGTACCACGTTCACCGGCGACGCTGCGGGTGCAGTAACCGGGACCGATCCCAATACGAATGCCGGTGCCAATTTGCCCTTCTGGGGCGGCACCACCGGTGCAAACGATAACATCAGTTCCGCGCTGATTTACATTCCGGAAACCGCCTGGAACGACACGACTGCATCAATCGCAGGTGGCGGAGGGCTTTCTTCCACCGGAGGCGGTGCGAGCGCTGTGTTCACGAAGGCGCAGGCGCCGTGGCAGAACGCCTTAACTCCAGCCGACGGTCACCGTGATGTACCTGACGTCTCCTTGATGGCTTCGCCGTTTCACGACTCAACTCTCATCTGTTCGCTGGGCAGTTGCGTGAGTGGATTCCGAGCCGCCGACGGGAGCCTGAACGTGGTGGGCGGCACCTCGGTTGGCGCACCGGCCTTTTCCGGCATTGTCGCCATCCTCAATCAGGCCAGGCAATCCGCAGGCTCGGGCAACATCAATCCCACTCTTTACACTCTGGCTGTATCGACGCCCAGCGCATTCCATGACATCACTACTGGCAACAACATCGTGCCGTGCAATTCTGGTACGCCAACCACCGGCTCTGCCGCGCTGCGTTGCCCGACCACGCCACCTCTCCAAATCGGCTACAGCGCGGGCACAGGTTACGATCTGGTCACCGGACTGGGTACCGTCGACGCCCATGTTCTGGTGACCTCGTGGCCCGGCTTTGTTGCAACCCCCGACTTTTCGGTGGGGGGAAGCCCGA
>JBGQIG010000409.1:0-2437 GCA_041498365.1 Terriglobia bacterium
AGTGTTCCCCGGATTCAAGTTCTCAGTGTGCTCCTACGTGGTCTCGCTGCTGCGTCCGGAGATTATTCGCGATCTCGACCTGCCCCGCCACGGCCTGGAAATTCTGCCGCTCGATGGCACTTTCACTCCCATGCCCAGCGGCGACTATCTGTGGCGGGTCAACGATCACGGCAAGACTCATCGCGAGATCGCGCGACACTCGAAAGTCGATGCCGAAGCTTACGACGAATTCGGCAAGGCCATGCAGGCCATGTGCCGCTTCGTGAAGCCGATCCTGAGCATGGTTCCGCCCGATCCGGCGACGCTGAATCCGAAAGAACTGATGAAGCTGCTGTTCATCGGCCGCCGTTTCCAGGGCATGACCAGCGAGGACAAGTACAACCAGGTGCAGTTGATGACCATGAGCGCCATCGACTTCCTGGACCAGTGGTTCGAAACCGACGTGCTTAAGGCCACCATGTCTGCCTCCGGCATCATTGGAACTTTCCTAGGCGTGCGTTCGCCGGGAACCGCCTACGTGCTGCTGCACCACTACATGGGAGAAATTGACGGCGCCTTCCGCTCCTGGGGATTTGCCCGCGGAGGCACGGGGGCAATTTCAAATGCTATTGCGGACGCAGCCCGCGAAGCCGGCGCTGAAATCCGAACCAAGGCCGCCATCGCGCAGATCATCGTGAAGAATGGCAAAGCCAAGGGCGTGGTCCTGGCCGACGGCGACGAAATTTACGCTGACATCATCTCGTCAAGTGTCGATCCCCGGCTGACCTTCACAAAATTTATCGAGGCCGGTACCCTGCCCGCGCAATTTCTCGAAGAAGTGAATCGCTACAAGTTCCGCGGCTCTTCCGGCAAAGTAAATCTGGCTCTCGACGCGCTGCCCAATTTCAAGTGCATGCCCGGTCCGGGCGCCCATCTGCGCGGCGCCATCTCGATTTCTCCCAGCGTCGAGTACATGGAGAAAGCTTACGACGACGCCAAATACGGCAACTTCTCCCGCCGTCCGTACATCGACATGGTCATCCCGACGCTGACCGATCCTTCGGTCGCGCCGCCCGGCAAGCACATCATGTCCTGCTTCGTGCAGTATGCGCCCTACAAGCTGCGACCCGGCCTGAACTGGGACGAACAGAAAGAAGCTTTCGGTGACAACGTGATCAACACCATCGCCGAGTACGCGCCCAACATCAAGGACATCATCCTGCATCGCCAGGTGGTCACGCCGCTCGATCTGGAACGCGAGTTTGGCCTGAGCGAAGGCAACATCTTCCAGGGTGAACTTTCGCTGGAGCAACTTTTCTTCCTGCGGCCGGTACCGGGCTGGGCGCAATTCCGCACTCCCATCAAGAATCTCTACATGTGCGGATCGGCAACGCATCCCGGCGGCGGCATCATGGGCGGCCCTGGGAGGCTGGCGGCTCTGGAAATCCTGAAAGACTTCAAGGGAGCGGCCTAGGTGTCCGAAAGAAAAGAGATCACGTCTGGGAATCGCGACATCGTCATCATTGGCGGTGGCCATAACGGACTGGTCACCGCCTTCTACCTGGCCAAAGCCGGATACAAACCGCTGGTGCTGGAGCGCCGTGCCCAACCCGGTGGCGCTGCGATTACGGAAGAATTCCATCCGGGATTCCGTTGTTCCACTCTCGCTCATTCGGCAGGACCGTTGCGGCCCGACATCGTCCGTGACATGCAGTTGGAGAAGCACGGCCTCAAGATGATTGCGACCGAGGTTGCGGTGACTTCGCTGTCGCCCGACGGCCGCGCACTCATTCTCTACAAGGACGCGGAAAGATCCGCCCAGGAAATCGCTAAGTTCTCCCAGAGAGATGCGACGAAATATCCCCAGTTCCAATCATCGCTGAGCAAGATGGGCCGTGTGATCGGAAAGGCGCTCACCCTGTCCCCGCCCGACATCGACAATCCCAGTTCAGGCGATCTGTGGGGAATGCTCAAGACCGGTCGTGCAATTCGCAAGCTGGGCCGGCGCGATATGTACCGCTTGTTGCGCTGGGGACCGATGGCAGTGGCCGATCTGGCAGCGGAATATTTCGAAACCGAACTTCTCCGCGCCACCATCGCCGCGCGAGGAATTTTCGGAACCTTTCTCGGTCCATGGTCTGCGGGCAGCAGCCTGGTCCTGCTCATACGCGCCGCCGGAGACGAACAACCCGCAGGCACTTCATGGTTTGCCGCCGGCGGCATGGGTGCCGTGACCCAGGCCATGGCCTCCGCCGCGCAACAAGCCGGAGCGGAAATACGAAGCAGCGCTGAAGTCATCGAAGTTAGAGTGAAGGACGGCATTGCCAGCGGCGTTGTACTCTCCAGCGGAGAGGAGATCACTGCACGCGCGGTCATTTCCAATGCCGACCCCAAACGTACCCTGCTGAAGCTGGTAGACCCGGCGCAACTCTCGCCTGATTTCGTAATGAAGTTGCAG
>JBGQIG010000410.1:0-2436 GCA_041498365.1 Terriglobia bacterium
GACATGCTGGATAAGTGCAACTGGAACCAGACCGAAGCCGCTGAACGCTTTCACGTACCGCTTTCCACCCTGAATCAGAAAATCAAGCGACTCAATATTGAGATCAAGAAGAAAGTTCGCGAGTAGAAAGCAATCAGCTATCAGCTTTCACTTCTCAGCTGTTCTCACTGACCTTTGCCTCGCGTTTCCATGGTCCCAAGCTGAAAGCTGATAGCTGAGAGCTGACAGCCTTCTCTGCTATAGTTTCCCTCAGGAAGAGGCCACCTGCATGGCAGCTGGGAATTTCCAAGTCCAACTCACCTCGCCCGCGGAGTACGCCAAGGAAACCGTGCAGGCGGTTCAGGACTACTCCGTGCTGGCCGCGCGCGCGGTCGCGAACCTGTTCAGCCACCCGCGTTACTTTGCCGATATGGTTCAACAGGCAGACCTGATCGGCGTGGGTTCGCTGCCCATCGTGATTCTCACCGGGTTATCGATCGGCGCTGAACTGGCCTTGAACAGTGCCAACACCCTGCAAAGGTTTGGTTCGCTGTCCCTGATTGGGCAACTCGTGTCGGTGGGAATGGTACGCGAGTTGGGGCCAATCATCACCGGGCTCATGGTCGCGGGGAGAAATTCTTCGGGCATGGCCAGCGAACTGGGCTCCATGATCGTGACTGAGCAAATCGATGCCATGCGGGCTCTGGGCACCGACCCGATGAAGAAGCTGGTGACGCCCCGAGTGGTGTCCACCGTGTTCATGCTATTTTTCCTGACCATCATCTCTGACTTGTTAGGACTGCTCGGCGGCGCGATTGTTTCCACCTTGCTGTTTGGAATGGATTGGCGTCAATACTGGAATACCGCCTACCAGAGCCTGGTCTTCCAGGATGTGCTCATGGGCTTGGTGAAGCCGCTGCTGTTCGGATTCATTATTTCCACCATCGGGTGTTACTACGGAATGACAGCCCGAGGTGGAACGCAAGGAGTCGGCCGGGCTACCACACAGGCCGTGGTCGCGTCCTCGGTCCTGATTCTTCTGGTGGATTTGTTCGTAACTAAATTGCTCATGACGCTTTTTGCGTATCGCTAAATCATGGCGACACCTCCAACTGCAATCGAAGAGCGCCTCCCGTCCATGCCAGGCACCGCCTCCGCCGCAGTCGTATTCGAGAATGTTTCTGTCGCTTTCGAGGGCAAGCCAGCGCTCAACGACATCTCGTTTCAGCTCACCAAGGGCGAGACCAAGGCTATCTTCGGCGTCGCGGGCGCGGGCAAGAGCACGATCCTCAAACTGACCTTGGGATTGCTGAAGCCCGATGCAGGTCACATCTACGTCCTGGGCGACGATGTGGCCCAAATGCGCGAAAAGGAGCTGCTTGACCTGCGGCGAAAAATTGGAATGGTCTTCCAGGAAAGTGCGCTTTTCGATTCGCTTACGGTTCGGGAAAACGTCGCGTTCCGGCTGATCGAGGAAGGCAACGTGCCGGAGGAGGAGATTGAGCGGCGGGTGCGCGAGGCCCTGAGTTTCGTCGAACTGGAACGAACCGTGGACATGTTTCCTTCGGAACTGTCTGGCGGAATGCGGCGCCGGGTGGCGATTGCGCGGGCCATCATTACGCAACCGGAAATCCTGCTGTATGATTCGCCCACCGGGGGACTAGATCCGGTCACGTCTACGACCATCATCGAACTGATTGTGAAACAGCGTGACGTGTACAAGACCAGTTCCCTGCTGGTCAGTCATCGTCTGCAGGACGCCTTTATCATGGCGACCCACTACTTCGATCGTCAGGCCAACCAGATGCGGCCACTACCCAGGGGCGCCCATTGCGAAGTGCCCATGACCTTTCTGATTCTGCGCGACGGCAAAGTCATCTTCGACGGCGACCTCGACCAACTGGCGCACTCGAAGGACGAATACATCCGGGAGTACATCTCGTAGGGGAAGGCAGCTTCTGGCTTCTGGCTTCTGGCTTCTGGCTTGTGGCTTGTGGCTTCTGGCTTGTGGCTTCTGGCTTCTGGCTTGTGGCTTCTGGCTGCTACTTCCTGGCTGCTGACGGGCTGCGGAAAATGTCATCCGATGGATTTTGGGAAGGGCACGACTTAAGTCGTGCCGCAAGTCGCGGCAAAAGGGCCCGGCTTTAGCCGCTGGGGTTTGCTTTTTCAGCCTGCACCCCTTGTCGTCGTTGAGTGCAGTACCTCGACGCCTTCAAACACCGCCGTGCGTCACGGAATTCCTCTTCGCTACTTGACGCTGAATGCTGAGAACAATCGTTGCGGAGAGCAGTGCTACGGTAGAGGTCCTTCGACTCGCGCGCATCTTCGCTAGCGAAGAGGCCGACTCGCTCAGGATGACAGAATAGAAGATATTGCCAACTCAGCTGGATTTCGCCGTTGCGGCCATCGCCTTGCGCCGTGACTCAACCCGTGCGGTGATTGTCTTCAAGCGTTCGC
>JBGQIG010000411.1:0-2428 GCA_041498365.1 Terriglobia bacterium
ATCCGTAGGCCCCGGTAAAAGCCTGCGCTCGCAAGGCCCCCGCGGCATTCTGCGGCAAATAGACGTGGGCAGAGACGTGATCAATGGGCACGGGCCAGTCGTTGCCGGTGACGTTCCAGTAAAACTCGTCGTGGCCCTCAAAATAGCGGATGCCGTTGAGGACGATATAGTCGATCTCGACCGTGCGTGTCGTGTCTACCGCGTCGGGAATGTAGATCTTCAGATCGCGGTAGCCGCCGGAGGTTTTGGATTCATACTTCAGCTTTTGGCCGGCGGCGTCGGTGACGGCAATCACGTTGAGTAACAAGGTGTAGTTCGTTCCTCGCGGGCCTGGATATTCAATGGGGATGGTGCGATGGATGCCATGCCATTGTCCGACGAACACCAGCGTGATGCGCTCCTTCACCAGCGTGGAACCGTCGCCCCCGATGGAGATGATGTCCTGGAAGTCTGCAATCCGCCAACTCTGGGCGAACAGCGGAACACCAGTGCACACCACACAGATGACCAGAAGGAAAGTCTGGGTGGAGCAGCGCTTCAGCGCTGCAATCAAGCCTTGAGAACGACCGGCTTTAGCCAGCAGAGTCATGGACATTCGAAGGAAGATTCCTCGCAGGTACCTCAGCGGCTCAAGCCGTCATTGAAAGGTCAATTTCTAATGCAGCGCTGAAGCGCTGCTCCACCCAAAATCAGAGCTCTCGCCTAGAACTTCACCGCCACCGGCTCACGGTCGGCCGCGGCTACTTCAAAGAACTGCCGTTGCTGGAAGCCGAACATTCCGGCAAGAATATTGGTCGGGAAAGACTGGATTTTGGTATTCAGGTCGCGGACCACGGCATTGTAGTAGCGGCGCGCGTTCTGGATCGTGTCTTCGGTCTGGTTGAGTGAGCCCTGCAGTTGCGTAAATTCCTCAGAGGCCTTCAGCTCGGGATAATTTTCCGCCACGGCAAACAGGCTTTTGAGCGCACCACTGAGCTGGTTCTCGGCGACCGCCTTGTCACCCGGTGATGTCGCCTGCATCGCCTGGGAGCGGAACTTGGCGATATTCTCGAATGTGCCCTTCTCGTGGGCAGCGTAGCCTTTGACCGTCTCCACCAAATTGGGGATGAGGTCATGGCGGCGTTTGAGCTGCACATCAATGTCAGACCAGGCGTTGTCGGCGCGGACACGCAACTGGACGAGGCTGTTGTACATCCCAATCAGCAGGAACGCGATGACAACCAGAATGCCCAGGAAGATCAGAGCCATGAACGTCTCCCTCGCGTGGAATGGGAACAGGGCCGACGGTAGCACACAGCGCAATCCGGTGCAATCGCATTGGGCGCGAGGGACGGAAATACGGAGTATCGAGGCTCAGCCCCGACAGTTTAAGATTGCTCAGAGGTGGAGTATCAGCTGCAGAAGATATCTCGCGAGATGGCTGCCGGCGCTGTTGATTTGCTTATCGGCCATGGCCACGCATGCCCAGACCTGCCTTACCGCCCAAGACATGGACGAGGCCACCCGCTCGACGCTGCTGACCACCGCGAAGCGCTTCTACGACATGACCGCGCGCGGGGACTCAGCCTCATTGCAACAGAGCGCGATCGTGAGCCTGGCGTCGAATTTCTCCGGCATAGAGAACGCGGTCAAAGACAACCAGGCCAATCTGGCCGGAGCACAGCCGCTGCCGCGTCCGCCGTTTCTGCTCCAGGCCGAGGGGGCGGAGCCGCTAGCACGTGCTGAATTCTTGTGTGGAGTTTTCGGGGCGCAAGGGCAGACTAGGAATAGCGCTGTTTTCATCATTCCCAACCTGCCGCCAGGCAATTACGGCATCGTGACTCTGGACGTATCTTCCTCGCAGGGTGCCTATACAGTGTCTTTCGTTCTGCAGCAGCAGGGGAACGATTGGAAGCTGGGCGGTTTCTACGCCAAGCCGGCCCAGGTCGCGGGTCATGACGGCAACTGGTTTGCCGACCGGGCGCGCGAGTTCAAAGCCAAAGGACAGATGCGTAATGCCTGGTTTTACTTTGGCGAAGCGCGCGAACTGCTGGTCCCTGTGCCGTTCATGGCGACCGCGATGACGGACAAGCTGTATGACGAGATGCAAGCCGTGAAACCGGCTGATCTGCCTCCGGTGGACCTGGCGGCGGGTCCAAAGACCCACAAGCTCACCGATCTTTTTCCCGTCCCCGTTGGCCAGGATTTCAACCTGGTGGCGAAGTACCAGGCCGCAGACGTCTCCGACAGCGGGAAGACTTTTCAGGACAACCTGGCGGTGATGAAAGCGCTGGTGGCAAAATATCCAGAGTTTCGCGATGGCTTTGCGGGAATCGTGGTCCGCGCAGTGGAACCCTCGGGACGGGACTACGGATCGATGCTGGCGATGAAGGATATTAAGTAGCTTCTAGCTTCTACTTCTGGCCCCGCCCTGCGCGCCGCGGAACAG
>JBGQIG010000412.1:0-2413 GCA_041498365.1 Terriglobia bacterium
CTCTACCACGCGGGGCAGATCGCTCTATTGAAAAAGGCGGGTAACTGAACAGCCGCTCTCGATTAGCAAGAACAGCTTCCTTCGTGATCCTTCGGGTCCTTTGTGGTTTAATTTGCCTTTCGTCGCAAGCGGAGAGCAAGAGCTGACCGAGTCCTTCATTAACGTGGCGGTCGTCGGTGTGGGGGCCTTCGGACGCAACCATGCCCGCATCTATCATCAGCTGGCTCAGCAGGGCGAAGCGGTCCGGCTGGTAGGGGTGGTGGATCCGGATGTCACGCGAGCCGACGCTCTCGCCCGTGAATTCGGTTGCCGCGCGTTTGGGTCCGTCGAGCAGCTCATCACCACCCACAGCGAAGTGCAGGCCGCATCGGTAGCCGTACCCACCCTCCGGCATCTTGAGATCGCCCGGGCCTTGATGGAAGCCGGCATCGATGTCCTGGTCGAAAAGCCGCTGGCCGCATCCCTGGCCGACGCCGACGAACTGGTTCGCCTGGCGCAGAACCTGAACCGGGTCGGCCAGGTCGGGCATCTGGAGCGCTTCAATCCGGCGGTTCGGGCCACGGTCCCGCTGATCACTCAGCCCATGTTTTTTGAAGTGCACCGGCTCAGCGTGTTCACTCCGCGCTCGCTCGATGTCGATGTCATTCTCGACCTCATGATTCATGACCTCGACGTCGTGCTCTCGTTCATGAATTCGCCGGTCAGGGAGATTCGCGCCGTCGGGCTCCCCATCCTTTCCGGCAAGACCGACATCGCCAACGTGCGCCTGGAGTTCGATTCCGGCTGCGTGGCTAATTTCACTGCCAGCCGAGTTTCCACCGAGCGTGTCCGCAAGCTGCGCTTCTTCCAGCCGCGGCAATATGTATCGGTCGACTACAGCCGCCAGGAGGTTCTGGTCTTCAGCGTGGGCGAAAAAGGTGAGGCGGCAGGAACTCCTTCGGTCAATCCCCAGATCAAGGTCGGCAAACCTGCGATTCTGGCGGAAGAACCTCTGCAGGCTGAGCTAAGGTCATTTCTTGAGTCGGTGCGGACGCGTTCCAAACCCATGGTCTCATTCGAAGACGGGCGCCGCGCCCTGGCTGTGGCTCTGGACATCGTCGCCGCGGTCCGTGAGCATGGCAGCAAAGTTCAACTGGATGAATTGCACCGTTGAAACTCCGGGCAAAAAACCGCCTAAGTGCTTACTGATGAGCGTTTCAGCAGGCTTCAGCTTTTACACTTCTTGACAATCATTCCGGCAGGATCACGATAATCTTTATTGACGAGTCAGGTACAAACTTTAGTGCCTGCGTTAAGCGGTTTTTCGCAGATATTCCAGAAAGATGCGAAAATAGAGACTGCCCCGGTGTCACAGCAAGGAGTTCTATTCGGGAAAGCGAAGCCGAGGTATTTCCAGCGACTCAAGGTCGGTTAGCCGTGTCTAGTGCGGTAAACCAGCAGGTCAATGCCAGCCACTGAAATCCCGCCGCGAAACCCCGTTTCTGCTGCCCCATCGGTCACGCCCCCGGGCAGCGATCTCTATGATGCGGGTAGCTGGGAAACGGCTTACCGCGAGATGCATGACGTTCCCGCGCTGCTGATTCAGCTCCAGGACGATCTGTCGCGATCGCGTCAACGGGAGGCCTTCTGGATCTCGGTGGTCGTCCACCTGGCCGTCATCATTCTGGTCGTCAACTCTCAAAAATTTGAACGCCTGATGCACAAGCGCTCGGTAATCCTGGTCAGCCCGGAAGACCTGGTGCGTCAGAAAGAGCTTACTTACCTGGAGCTTCCACCGGACGAGCAGAAACTAACCAAACGGCCGAATACGAACATCATCTCGGACAAAGACCGGGTTGCAACCTCGCGCGCGCCGCAATTAGATCGCGGCGAGTTGAAGAAAATTCTCGACAGCTCGCGTCCCGGAGCGCCGGGTCCAGGCGGAGCTCCAGTACAATCGCAGCAGCCTGCACCGCCGGCTCCGGCCGCGGACCAGAATTCTCCTACACCCCAGGAGCAAGCATCGCCACAGCCGCCGCCTGATCAGAACCAGGTGGCCCGCTTGCAGACTCCGCCCCAGGGAAGGCCCAAGCCGAGTTTCACCACGGGCGCCATGTCCGCAGGATCGGCGATTGAGGAAGCCGCGCGCGCTGCCATCTCCAATCGTGGCGGATACGGTGGCGATGGCGGCGACTACGGTTTAGGCCAGGGCAAGCAACCCGGAGAGGCGATCGGCCCGCTGGATGTTCTCAGCGATACCATGGGTGTGGATTTCGGTCCCTACCTGGCCCGCGTGCTGCACGATGTGCGCGAAAACTGGTATCGCATCATTCCTGAGTCAGCCCGGGCGCCACTGATGAAAAGAGGGAAAGTTTCGATTGAGTTCGCTATCCTGAAAGACGGCCAGGTGGCGGGGTTGCGGATCGTCAGCCCC
>JBGQIG010000413.1:0-2328 GCA_041498365.1 Terriglobia bacterium
AGAACCTGTCCGGGTGTCGAAGGTATCAGGGTAACTGGCGGGGCGCGGGGAAGCTCTGCTTCGGGTGGAGCGGCGCCTTCAGCGCTGCATTAAAGGCTCTATTTTCAATAGCGGCTTTCCAACCGCGGCGGTAACATCGCGAGTTCGGAACCGGCTAGGCCTGCAGCGCCTGGCCCAGCTTCTCCCACTCCGCCATCCGGCCCTGCAATTCGGTCCGTCTTTCCCCTAGTTCTTGCGTGACGCGCTGGGTTTCCTCTGCACTGACGAAGGTCTGCAGGGCCGCCTCGCACTCCGCGATAACATCCTCCAGGCGATTGATCTCAGACTCGAGTTCGTGGACGCGGTCTTCCATCTGTTTGCGTTTGATAGGGTTCAGGCGCTTGCTCCGGGACTCCTCGGAATTCGCCTCAGCGTTGGTATTGCCGTTCGTGGGCTGAATGAGGGCGGGTGAAAGAGTGACAGCTTTTTGTAATGCAGCGGCGCCACCCTCTTTCCGCCAGTGGTAGTCTTCGTAGTTGCCGGGATAGACCTCGACTCGGCCGTCCCCCACCTCGAACACCCGGGTGGCCAGCTTGTCGATGAAATAACGGTCGTGGGAAACGAAGACCACGGTGCCGGTGTAATCGCTCAGCGCCTTCAGCAGGACGTCCTTGGCGCGCATGTCGAGATGGTTTGTGGGTTCGTCCAACAGCAGGAAATTCGCCGGGTGCAACAACATTCGCAGAAGGGCATAGCGATTGCGCTCGCCGCCCGAGAGCACCCCGATGCGCTTGAAAACGTCATCGGCTGAGAACAGAAAACAGCCCAGCAAGCTGCGCAGCTCGGTTTGTGTAGAGCGAGGAGAAATGTCACCGAGATCGTCGAGGATGCGCGCATCCGGACTGAGTTCCTTGTACTGGTCCTGCGCAAAGTAATCTGGCTGAACATTGTGGCCGAGCTTGTATTCGCCCTGAGTCAGGGGTTCGGTTTCTGCCAGCAATTTGATTAGAGTGGATTTCCCGGCGCCGTTTACACCGACCAGAGCAATCCGGTCGCCCCGTTCGATCATGAAACTGACATCACGAAACACTTCCTTCTGACCATACGACTTCGCCACCCCGACGAACTCGGCGACGATCCTGCCGCCCGGCTTGGGCTGCGGGAAAGAAAAGTGAATGGTCTTCTCCTCCTCGGGCAGCTCGATCCGCTCGATCTTTTCCAGTTCCTTGATCCGGCTCTGCACCTGCTTGGCTTTGGTGGCCTGGTAGCGAAATCGGATGATGAAGACTTCGAGTTGCTCGATGCGCTCCCGCTGGTTGCGATAAGCCGCCTCGAGCTGCTCCAGCCGCTGGGTCTTAGCGTCCAGATACTTTTCGTAGTTGCCGCTGTAAAGATGAATCCGCTTGTTCCAGATCTCGACAATCTTATTGATGGTCACGTCGAGAAAATAGCGGTCGTGCGAGATCAGCACAAAGGCGTAGGGATAGTTGCCGAGGTACTCTTCCAGCCAGTTGCGGGCTTCGAGATCAAGATGGTTGGTGGGTTCGTCCAGCAGCAACAGATTGGGCTGTTGCAGCAGCAGTTTCACCAGCGCAATGCGCATCTGCCAGCCGCCGGAAAACTCTTCCGTCTGCCGGGTCCAGTCTTCTTTTCGGAAACCCAAACCCGAAAGCACGGTGCCGACTTGTGCTTCGATGGCGTATCCGTCGCGGGTGGTAAATTCGTGTTCGATGCGCTGATAGCGCTCGGCCACCTGCGCATACTCAGGAGAGGCGTGGTCGATCTCGGACATGCGCCCGGTCAGCTCTTCCATCTCCTGTTCCATTGCCTGCAATTTGGAAAACACGGACATGCACTCGGCGAAGACGGTGCGTCCGGAGAGCGCCAGTCCGTCCTGCGGCAGGTAGCCGGCGCTGATGCCCTTGGCTCGGCTGATGGAGCCATAGTCGAGGCTCTCGGAGCCAGCCAGAATCTTCAGCAGCGTGGACTTGCCGGTGCCATTTGCGCCCACCAGGCCCACCCGGTCGCGAGGCGTAATCATCCAGTCTGCCCCTTCAAACAGGAGCTTGTGGCCATAGCGTTTGCCGGCTGAGGAAAGTTGGATCACAGGTTCAATCGTCTCATGAGATGGTGATTTGACGAAGATGAGTAGCGTCGGCCTCTGGCCGGCTGTCGCGGGGGCATCCTTCGACTTCGCTCAGGACAAGCCTCGCCCTCGCCGTGGGGGCGGGACGCCCCCACCACAGCCGCCGGGACGGCGGCGCTACTCCTGCAGCGCTGCTTTTTTCAAGGAGGCGATGTCGCCGCGTTAGCCATCGCCAGGCCAAACAGTTCCATTTCCCGATCGAT
>JBGQIG010000414.1:0-2270 GCA_041498365.1 Terriglobia bacterium
AATCATGGAGAGAACCCTCCATCTGGCCTGCAGTCGCTGACGGGTGGACACATTGTTGGCGTCGCCGTCGATACGTCTGACAGATTGTGGTTTGCGGACTACGACCGCAGGTTGGTTGAAGGCCCCTACCCACTGAGCTAGCAACTAAGAGTTCCCATTCAGGATCACGCTCCTACCGTTTCGGGATTTCAGTTGTACGTGGACTAGATGGTTCGTTGGAATGAGGGGGGGTGTGAAAAATGTTCGCTGGATACGGTCCAGTTTAGTCGAACTGGGTGTGTCATACGGGCCTGGCCTCACGGAACTAAGGACGTGCTTCCAAGGGCTTGGTTCAGCCAACGGATTGCAGCGGACCACCTGCAGCTCAAATCACTGAAAGAAATGGCTCCTCAGGTAGGACTCGAACCTACAACCCTCCGGTTAACAGCCGGATGCTCTGCCATTGAGCTACTGAGGAGTGTCGTGGGACGCATCAGAAGATGCATCGCCGTGAGTTGTCGTCAACCATATTAACATCCTGTTCGACATGCTGAAAACTTCCTCGTCCGGCTTTTTGATAACCTAGTCTGCGGGTGGGCGCTGGCCTGCTTCCCCACACAGCTTGCGAGGTGCTTATGCCGGGAGGTTTACGTTTGCTCTGGATTGTTGTTTGCCTGTCACTGACGGCGGCCATGGCCTGGGCTGGAGACAACTCATCGCCCAGCACTACTTCGGCCGCGGCGCCGCCCAGGGCCAAAGTGGATGTCGTCGAAGAAACCATCCATGGCCACAAGATTGCCGACCCGTACCGCTGGTTGGAGGATGCGAATAGTCCCGACTCGCAGGAATATGTGCGGCAGGAGTTGGCGTACACACGTAGCCTTCTCGATCCGTTGCCCGGGCGGGACAAGATTCATCAGCGCCTTACGCAGCTTCTCTCGATCGGCACCATCGGCACGCCGCAAATCGGCGGGCCGTACTTTTTCTATACCCGGCGCGAGGGCACGCAGAACCAGCCAGTGCTGCTGGTGCGAGAAGGCATTCGGGGCAAGGACCGGCCCTTGGTGGACGCCAACCAGATGGCCGCAGACGGTACCGTCGCCCTGGACTGGTGGTTTCCCTCTGATGACGGCAAGTATGTGGCTTACGGCACCTCAGGCAGTGGCTCGGAAAACAGCACGCTGTATGTGATTGAGACCGCCACCGGCAAGCTGCTGCCGGACACGATCGAGCGCGCACGCATTGCCCAGGTCAGCTGGAAAAAAGATAATTCCGGTTTCTATTACGGACGCAATCCCAAAAAAGGGGACGTGCCCGAGGGCGACGATGTCTACTACCTGCACATCTTTTATCACGCACTTGGGTCTGACCCGAAAAACGACCCGCTGATCTGGGGCGAAGGCCGCAAGAAGGAAGAAATACTGGTCTCCCAGCTGTCCGACGATGATGATCGCTGGCTGCTGCTCACCGCTTACGAAGGCTCCGCCGGCAAGAACGAGATCTTCCTGCAAGATCTGAAAGCCGGCACACCCCCGGTGGAAGTGACCAGTGGCAAGGATTTTCATTACAGCGGTGAGATTTTCCGCGGGAAGCTCTACATCACCACCAACGAGGACGCGCCGCACTTCCACCTGTTTGTGGTGGACGCGGCGAGCCCCGCCCGCGCCAATTGGAAGGAAATCATTCCACCGACAGACGGCATTCTAAAAGGCGCGGGCATTGTGGATGGAAAAATCCTGGCCCAGTATGAGCAAAACGCCAGCTCCCAGCTCAAGCTCTTCGATCTCGGCGGCAAAGCGCTGGGCGACGTTGAGCTCCCAGGCATCGGCTCGATTGAGGGACTCAGCGGCCGATGGGACCGCAAGGAGACTTTCTTCGGGTTCCAGTCGTTCACCGTGCCCCCATCGGTCTATCAAGTGGAACTGAGCTCCCGCAAAACTTCGCTCTGGGACAAGGTAGCCACGCCCGGCGTCGATCCTTCCGCTTTTGAAGTCCGCCAGGTGTGGTATGCGTCAAAGGACGGCACCAAGGTTCCCATGTTCGTCTTTCACAAGAAAGGACTGGAACTGAACGGCCGGAATCCCACGCTGCTCACCGGCTACGGCGGATTTAACGTAAGCCTCACGCCCAACTTTGCCGGCGCGCGCTATCTCTGGCTGGAGCATGGCGGCGTCTTCGCGGTGGCCAACCTGCGTGGCGGGTCAGAATTCGGTGAGGACTGGCACCGCGCCGGCATGCTGGACAAGAAACAAAACGTATTCGACGACTTCATCGCCGCCGCCGAGTTCCTG
>JBGQIG010000415.1:0-2245 GCA_041498365.1 Terriglobia bacterium
CGGAGTCGCCGGATTTGACCTGGCCGGAATAAACCCGGATGAAAGTCAATTGGCCGACGAACGCGTCGGCCATGATCTTGAACGCCAGCGCGGAGAACGGTTCATTATCAGCCGGCTTGCGGGTGATGGTCTCGCCGTTATCAGGATTTACGCCTTTGACCTCGCCCGCATCAACTGGCGAGGGCAGATAATCCACGACTGCATCTAGCAGCGGCTGCACACCCTTATTCTTGAAAGCGGTGCCGACCACCACTGGAAATACTTTCAAGGCGATAGTGGACTTGCGCAACGAAGCGCGCAGTTCCTCGGGAGAAATGGTTTCGCCTTCGAGGAACTTGTGCAGCATTGCGTCGTCATTCTCGGCGACGGTCTCGACTAACTGGGTGTGGAACGCTTCGGCTTTTTTCTGCAGCTCGGCAGGAATCTCGCCGGTGATGTATTCAGCGCCGATGGTATCGTCCTGCCAGATAATCGACTTCATTTCGATGAGGTCGACTACTCCTTTGAACTTGTCTTCCTGGCCGATGGGAATTTGGATGGCGACTGGCTTGGCGTTGAGGCGCTTGCGGATGGTATCGATAGCATGCTCAAAATCTGCGCCCATCTTGTCAATCTTGTTGATAAAACAGATACGGGGGACGCCGTACTTGTCGGCTTGACGCCAGACTTTTTCCGACTGCGGCTGCACCCCGTGGACTGCGTCAAATACAGCGACAGCGCCATCTAGAACACGTAAAGACCGTTCCACTTCGGCGGTGAAATCCACGTGCCCGGGAGTATCGATAATGTTGATGCGAATGTCGCGCCAGGTGCAGGTCGTTGCGGCGGAGGTAATAGTGATGCCGCGCTCCTGCTCCTGCTCCATCCAGTCCATCGTAGCCGTGCCCTCATGGACCTCCCCGATGCGGTGCGTCTTTCCGGTATAGAAAAGGATGCGCTCCGTCGTAGTGGTCTTGCCGGCATCGATGTGGGCCATGATGCCGATGTTCCTGCAGCGCTCTAATGGGACCTGTCTGGACACAGCTTTCTTTCTTTCTTCCTTGCGTAACTCCTGCTCGTTTGTGACTGAACCGGTCAAATCTCGCTCTCAATCTCTGTGAAAATTTCGTTACCAGCGATAGTGGGCAAAGGCCTTATTGGCTTCCGCCATGCGATGGACGTCTTCCTTCTTCTTGATGGCGGCGCCGCGGTTGTTGCTGGCGTCGAGCAGTTCGTTGCTCAGCTTATCGACCATGCCCTTCTCGGCGCGTCCGCGGGAGTAGGTGATGAGCCAGCGGATTGCCAGCGAGGTGCGCCGATCCGCATTCACTTCCACCGGTACCTGATAGTTGGCGCCGCCCACGCGGCGGCTCTTCACTTCGAGCAGCGGCTTGGCGTTCTCGACCGCCTTCTTGAACAACTTCAGCGGTTCGTCGCCGCCCTTTTGCTGCAGGCGCGTCAAAGCTTCGTAAAAGATGCCTTCCGCGGTGCTCTTCTTGCCCTGCCACATCATGGAGTTGACGAACTTCGTCACCAGGTCCGAGCCGTACACCGGATCGGGCTCCACTTTCCGCTTGGGGATAAATCCTTTTCGAGGCATTAAGCTTTTAGCTCCTGGCTCTTAGCTTCTAGCTTCGAGCTGCCGGGCGACGCGTCATTGCTCACCCTTAGTTTTTCGGCCAACGACTAGCGACCAACGACGGCCTTTACGCCTTCGGCCGCTTGGCTCCGTACTTCGAACGGCTCTGTTTGCGACCCGCGACGCCCACCGCATCGAGCGTGCCGCGGATGACGTGATAACGCACGCCCGGCAGATCTTTCACCCGGCCGCCGCGAATCAGCACGATGGAGTGTTCCTGCAAATTGTGACCGACGCCGGGAATGTAGGTCGTAACTTCAATTCCGTTGGTCAAGCGGACGCGGGCGACTTTGCGCAGGGCTGAATTCGGCTTCTTGGGAGTCTGGGTATAGACGCGGGTACAGACGCCACGCTTCTGCGGACACCCTTGAAGAGCGGGGCTCGCTGTCTTGTACCGCGGCCGCTTGCGACCGGCACGCACCAATTGATTGAAAGTAGGCATGCTGTTCCTGTGCTCCTCAGCCGCGCCTTCCTGCTCGGGGCCCGGACAGGCGCACACCTGCGGAAGAACACTGCTTCTGCTTTCCCTGCATTTCAGGGGCTGGAAGGCGGATACGCCAACCATGCTTCCCGCGGCGCCAAGCGCCGGCGAGAGATTTTGGGTTCCCGTTCAGACTAACGCCGACG
>JBGQIG010000416.1:0-2150 GCA_041498365.1 Terriglobia bacterium
CGGCTTCGTCACTCGTGGGAACGAGAATGGTTGGTTTCCCAATCTTTCGTCCAATGTTCAACAGGGCCTGCAGTAGCTCCTCGGGCTTTTCGCTGTTCTGCTCGAGCCTGAACTTACCACGGCAATATTTTGAATAGAAAGAGAAGGCATGGGGATGAAAGTGAGCGTTATAAACCGCAACGCCCATCCGTCCCAGGCTGCGCGTGATCGCCAGCGGACCATGATCCGCGGAGGGAAACACCAAAACAGGGGTGGAAGGATCTGCAATCATCCCTCGAGAGCTTCTGCCAGGAGAAGCGTCAGTGCCCGGATGACCGGTGCGAGTTTCCATGTCTTCGCTGCGCCTTTCTTCGGCAACAAGTCGAATCGGTGGCACAAGCGTACGTCGGTCGACTTCTCCGAGTGAGGATACTGCAGGGGGCGCCAAATCGGGAAAGGATTTGCGGATGGGATTCATTCGGAAGCCAGCGCCGGAACGCCGCTCTTCAGACCCAGAGAGGAGAGTCCCATAGCTTGAGTCGCTGGCCAAGGCCGAGATCGCACGCGCTGTTGTAGACAGCCGACGCCAGGGCAATATCTTCCACGCCCATACCCATATGCGCGAAATGAATTCGCTCATTTTCATTCTCACGCCCAGGCTTGCGGCCAAGGATCAATTCTCCCAGAGTGCCGTAGAGATCATCATCCTTCAGCAATCCTTGCGCGTGCATGAGGGCAGGAGTGATGATGCCTCGATGTTTCAAAGATTCCCAATTGTCGGTAACAACCTTGCGGCACTGGAGCACAACGTCAAAATCACATTCGTGACCTGACATCTGGATGGTCAATGCGCCCGGCTTTATGTCGACTGCATGGATGAGCGGCTCGCTCGCAGTGGTAATCGAAAGGATCACGTCCGCATCCGCCAACGCCGCCGACACGCTATCCGCGATCACCACCGGCGCTCCCCACCGCCTCTGGCAATCTTCCTGTAAGGTTTCTGCCTGGCTACGGCGGCGACAGAAAACTGCGATTTCTTCCAGTTCAGGAAGACCGGTGAACAAACCCAAAATTTGGGGACCGGCCTGGACCCCGCCACCGATGACGGCTGCTTTGCGACTGGAACGTGGAGCGAGAAAGCGGGCCCCAAGGCCGGTGACCGCTCCCGTCCGCATAGCGCTGATCAGTGTCCCGTCAATGATGGCGATGGGGAGTCCGGTGACCGGGGAATTTAAGATAATCACAGCGCTGGCCCGCGGCAATCCGACGGCGCGATTGGCGGGGTAGCTTCCAATCCACTTCATTCCTATCGCCGGATTTGGCCCCTTAATGGAGGCGCAAAGCCCGTTGAAACGTCCCAACTCTTCGCATCGAGCATCTTCTCCGTCGCGCAACACTACTTTAAAGGGCTGAACACATTCACCCAGTTCAAACAAGCGCAAGACCTCGGAGATGGCCTCGAAGGCTCGCGGCATGTCAAGAACATTGGCCTTCAAGACTGCTGCCTGGTCGAGAAAAACGAATTCAGCAGCGGCAGACATTAGCTGGTCGTCCGTAGCTCGGGTTTCCGTGTCGGTGAGCATAGTGTTGAACAGGCAAATACGTCTTTGCAGTTGCAAACAGATGGCCGCTGTAACCGGCTGAGTACAGGCATTTTAAGTGCCTACGGGTTGCGGGTGTAGCAGAAAAAGGCTGCATATTTTGGGTAAGCTCTGGGTCGGCGCCAATGGCGCCGGGGCAGCAGCCTCGTCGCATCAAAGCCAAAAGCGCGCCAGAGGCGGACTTCGCCCCACCCCGTATTTCGCTCTCGGGGTAGTTCCAGTTAGCGGCGTTCTTGGGCTTTCTTCCTGTGTTGGTTCCCCTGCCAGACGCGCCTCCTGTTTTCTGGTGAGGTACAATCCGTCGCATGACGATCCACCGGCTCTCTTTCCTGGCCCTGACTCTCACGGCTGCCGCGGTTTCAGCTTTCGCTCAGGACGTTCAGAAGCTCGACCCTGCTTTCGACCGCATCTTGGCGCCCGACGCCAGGTTGGAGCGTCTGGCCACCGGCTTCGACAAGTGGACGGAAGGCCCGGTGTGGACACGCGAAGGCAGTCTCTTGTTTGCGGAGATTCCAGCGAACAACATCATCCGGTGGATCCCCGGCAAGGGCACGAGCGTCTTCATGCACC
>JBGQIG010000417.1:0-2144 GCA_041498365.1 Terriglobia bacterium
TCAAGGCCTTGCGCTCGCTCTTCCCTATGAAGGACGGCGACATTTTCTCCCGCGAAAAAGTGGCCAAGGGCCTTGAAAACCTGCGCAACGCATATCGCGAGCTGGGCCACATCAACTTTACTTCGATTCCCAACACCACTTTCGACGAAGACAAGAAACTGGTAAACCTCACCATTGATATCGACGAGGGCAAGAAGTTCTTTGTCAGGAGAATTGAATTCGCTGGCAACACAACCACCCGCGACAAGGTCATCCGGCGTGAAGTGGCGCTGGAGGAGGGGCAGGTTTACGACGAGCGTCTTTGGAAGCTGAGTCTTCTGCGGCTCAATCAGCTAGGGTACTTTGAGCAGCTGAAACCAGATGACCCGAATGTCACCGAAACCCACTTGGATGAAAAAAATGGCACCGTCGATCTGACACTCAAAGTCAAGGAGAAGGGGAAGAACAGCATCGGCCTGAATGGCGGCGTGAGCGGACTGGCTGGGGCTTTCATCGGGATCAACTACAGCACCAACAACTTTCTCGGTCTGGGCGAAACCCTCTCGATCCAGACCAGCATCGGCAACAGCCAGCGCATTCTGTCGTTTGGTTTTACCGAGCCCTATCTTTTTGATCGCCCGATCCAGGGCGGCTTTACCGTGTTTACACAGAAATACAACTATAACCAGGCGCGGCAGCAGGCCATCATTACGGGCCAGCAAGTCAATTTGCCTTCGACCTTTCTGGAGAACCTGCAGAATTACACGCAGTCCAGTACGGGTTTTTCTGCTTCTCTCAGCTACCAGTTGCGCCGCTCTTTCAAACGCGTGGGAATTACTTATTCTTTCGACCGGTCTTCCATCGTCGCCGTCAGCGATGCTTCGAAGATATTGTTCACGGACCTTGCATTTCGCGGAATCAGTGGCCCTAACTCCCTTGAGGGCATCGTCACCAGCAGAATCCTTCCCAGTTTCTCGTTCAGCACCATAGATAGCCCGATCTCACCCAAACACGGTCACAGCCTGTATCTCGGGGGTGAAATCGCCGGGCTGGGCGGTACGGTGCGTTCGGTTCGCCCTATTGTTCAGTACAAGCGCTTCAAACCTATGCAGAAGGGCCGGAACACCATTGGATTTAACCTGCAAGGTTCTTTCCTGGCCGGGTATGGCGGAGTGGTGGCGCCGCCGTTCGAGCGCTTCTACCTGGGCGGTGAAAATGACATACGGGGCTTCGATATCCGTTCCGTGTCTCCGGTCGCCTTTCTTCCGAGCAAGGGAGTAGTCGCTCTGCAAAACCCGGACGGTACGGCGGTCCCCAAGGATCCCGGCAATCCACTGCGCGGCAGCTACACCATCCCGGTTCCCGTGGAGCGGATCGTATTTCCCGGCGGGGATGCCAGCCTGGTCACGAATCTGGAGTACCGGTTTACCATCGCCGGACCGGTTGCGTTGGCGCCCTTTGTGGATGTAGGTATGAATCCCATTGTCAGGAACTCCCAACTGCGCATTAACGACGGGCAACTGGCCGACATTAATAGCACGGTGTTTGGTTGTCCCGCGCTCGATATTGCCCTGAACTGCACCGGGGGGCACCTGCAGAACCCTGCGTTCTCCGGCAATCTGAGCATCGTGAGCGCAACCAACTGGGTTCCCAGGATGTCCACGGGATTGGAAGTGCAAGTGTTTCTGCCGGTGATCAACGCCCCATTCCGGGTTTATTGGGCGTACAACCCGCTGAGATTGGACACGATCACCCGGGGGCCGGTGCCGATTACGCGCGACATGTTCCCCCCCGGGGCTGCCGGGGACTTTACCTTCGAGCAGACAACCCGAAGTCTTTCGCCCGAGTTTCAGCTAAGAGAGCCACGCAAGACCTTTCGCTTCAGCGTGGCAACCACGTTCTAACCCGACCTCGGACGTCGGACCTCGGACTTCAGATCCCGGACCTCAGCTCTTGGACAACGCCAGGCGTGCCGGGCTTTTGCCTTAGCTGAAGTCCGACGTCTGAGGTCCGACGTCCGCAGTCAGTTTGACCTTGAACCGAACCTGTACCTATAATGGGAACATCCACGCCCTGAAAAAAGGCAGCCAACGGGGTGGTCACCACGCCGATTCAGGTGCGGCGTGAGGCGCTGGGAAGTCCGGCCCAGCCTCTTCCGTATGACA
>JBGQIG010000418.1:0-2107 GCA_041498365.1 Terriglobia bacterium
CCCAGAAAGCACATCTGCTGATCGTGGACGACGAAGCCAACACCCTGGCCTCGCTTTCCCGCGCGTTTCGCCTTGCTGGGCACGAGGCTACGGTTTGCGACAACGCCGCCAAAGCGCTCGAACTGGCTCGCTCGCAGCCTTTCGACCTGATTCTCTCGGATGTGGTCATGCCCGGACACGACGGACTTTCCTTGCTCGAAGCACTGAAATCGCAAGGCGTCAAGACTCCTGTGGTCATGATGTCTGGCCAGGCCCACATTGATATGGCAGTGCGGGCTACGCGCCTGGGCGCGCTTGACTTCCTGGAGAAACCCATCTCCACGGACAAACTTCTGCTCACTGTGGAAAACGCGCTCAAGCTGCAGCGACTGGAATCGGAGAACCGCCAGTTGCGCCAGCGCCTGGGAAAACACGAAATCGTGTGGACCGGCGAAACCATGAAAAAGCTGATGACCCAGATCGAACGCGTGGCCGCGAGCGAGACCCGCGTCTGCATCCTGGGAGAAACCGGCACGGGGAAGGAGTTAGTGGCGCGCACCCTGCATGAGCGCAGCCCACGCGCTTCAGGTCCATTTATCACCCTGAATTGTGCCGCGGTTCCGGCCGAACTGATCGAGTCCGAACTTTTTGGTCACGAGAAGGGTTCGTTCACTGGCGCCGCCGGACGTCACGTTGGCAAGTTCGAGCAGGCGGAGCGAGGAACGATATTCCTCGATGAAATCGGGGACATGCCCTTGCCCATGCAGGCCAAGCTGCTACGGGTGCTGGAGGAAGGTGAAGTCGAACGTATAGGCGCGGACAAACCGACCAAGGTGGACGTACGAGTGGTGGTAGCGACGCATCGCAATCTGGAAGCCCTGGTGCGCGACGGCAAGTTCCGGCAGGACCTGTTTCACCGGGTTTACGTATTCCCGCTTGTGCTGCCGCCGTTGCGGGAACGGAAAGAGGACATTCCCGCGCTGGTGCAACACTTCGCCGAGCAGGTCTGCGCCCAGAACAACTGGAAGCCAATCCCCTTCGCCCCGGAGGCCGTTGAGGAGCTCAAAAAGCGTCCCTGGACGGGTAACGTTCGCGAACTGCGCAACGTAGTTGAACGCCTGATCCTGCTGGCAACCGGCGGCAAGGTGACTCTGGAGACCGTCCAGCTTGCTTTGCCCCTGGCTCTAGAATTCCAGGCTCCCCAGGCTGGTTCGGGTACGCTGGCGGAACGGGCGCAGAGCTTTGAGCGCGAGGTCATCCTGGCTGAGCTGAAACGCAGCCATTTCCACATCACCAATGCGGCCAAGGCGCTGGGCCTGGAGCGCAGCCATCTTTACAAGAAAGCGGAACAGTTGGGGATCGACCTCCGGGCGCTGCGTAACGAACCGGGAGAGACAAGTGGGGCCAACTGAAATACAGGACATACTGTATTGGATCACGTTGACCTTGCGTATAACTTCGCCAGCATCGAGAGCCTGTCAAAGAGCTATGACATCTCCAGTCCCGCTCTTTGACCCTCAGTTGAGGTCTCATGCTTGGACATTGCATAAATCCGAATTGTTGTGCTCCTTTGCGGTCTTTTTCTGAGGGACGACTTTATCAGTTTGAAATCGTATCCATCTCTATTACCGCGAGCGACTCCGCCAAGGCTGCGTTCGACGAAACGCCGAAAAGGCGGGCTGTGCATTACTGGCTCTGCGGCCAATGCGCAGGCAATCTGAATCTGCAACTGGAGCCCCTCCATGGTTTGCGAATTGTCCCCCTAGCGCCCAGTGCAGAAGCAGATGATGAGATGGGCGGGTGCTTCGCAAGGAACGCGTTCACCTAAAGCACTCAGATTGAGTTTGCGGCCGGGATAGCGGGCAAAATTCGCGGACGGGGTTCTCTACGCTAGTAAAAATTACACGCGTCAAATTTCCCACAGGCAGCTAAAGCGTTGAACTGGCGGAAGAGTGCTGTTTGGCAACCACGATGCTACACGATGCCCGACACCGTTAAATGCCGGGTAGGCTCGTGCCAAAGTGATGCTCCTGGGGAGGTAGGTATGGCTACGTTCCGAATATTCATAGCGGATGATCACGAGGTGGTTCGAAAGGGTCTGTGTGCCCTCTTGCAAGCGGAGGCAGGC
>JBGQIG010000419.1:0-2053 GCA_041498365.1 Terriglobia bacterium
CTGCAACGAGATGCCCATCCGCTCGCGCAGCTCGCGCTCGTTCTCCGCCCAGGTTTGACCCAGGATGGTGACCTGTCCGGACGTAGGCGGCAGCAGGCCTTCCAGGATCTCGATGGTAGTGGTCTTCCCTGCTCCGTTGGGCCCGAGCAGGCCGAAGCACTCGCCGGCCTGGATTTCGAGATTCAGACCGCGGACGGCTTCGACCTTGCCATCATAGGTCTTACGCAGGTCGCGGCATTCGATAGCGGGAGGCACGCAGAGATTCTAACCGAGCGACGCTTGTGGATGTAGGCGCGAGCGGCTCCGCTCAGGATGACAGTGGTACGCGAAAGGCCCCTGGGGGTGCTTGTTTCGCACCTTTTCTCTAAGCTCCTCAAGCCGAGCTTCGCTCGGCTGGGCAGGTGAGGACACCTGCCCCTACGTGGGTGGTGCCACTGGCTCAGTCGTCATCACGAGATCGTTTCTGCGGGAAGACGGTGTGCTTTGGCGGCGGCATGGGTGTGCTTCCCTTCCGGTCGCGCCACAAGATTTGATTGAGAACTGCAGTGTTGATGGCATCGGGACGTGAGAAGTCCATCTTCTCCGACTCTGCCGCGCCCTGGCCCCTGGCTGCGTTGGTCTGGTATATCAGTCCATTGTCCCGGTTGCGCCAATCGGCGGTGAATGGCGATTGATCGCCTGGCCCAGAGAACAGGGGCGCCATCACGGGAGCATAGGCGTCGTTCTGGTTCATCGGCGGCAGACCCAGCAGTGTCTCCATGGTGTGCATCATGTTGACCGTGGTGTAGAAACGGCTGTCGACGAACGGATGTTCGGCTGACCCCGGCGAATACTTGCTGATCTCGAAGGCAATCGAGCGATGCCCGTCGACGTGGTCGGCGCCGTCCTGCGCGTCGTCCTCGACCATGAAGATCGCCGTGTCCTCCCAGTAGGGGCTATGCGACACCGCCTCAACCACGCGGCCGACGGCGAGGTCATTGTCAGCGACCGATGCACTGGGGCTGGGTTTACCGGGAGTCGTGCCATGGGTGTGATCGTCGGGCAGGTACAGAAGCACGAACGCCGGAAGCTCAGTTCCCTTGCCTTCCTGGCGTGCACGCACAAAATCATCAAACTCGTTCAGGAACAGGTCAGCGCGCAGTTGATCCGGATATTCAGTGTTGAAGTCAGGAAAGAGCGGGCTGAAGTGATCGCGCAGAGCGGCCTTGGTCGGCCTCATGCGCTTCAACAGAGGCACGGGCCAGGGCCATGGACTCGCCGATCCGTGAGGCTGGCCCACATCGGGCGGAAGCGGTTCGTTTTTGCGGACCACCGGGCGTTCACACTCCGCGCTGTATGGAGACGCCGTGCCTTCTCTGGGCGAGATTCCCGACTTCTTCGCAGGCTTGCACCAGACTCCTGCGATGTATTCGCCGTAATCGCGGTAGGTCAGACCGTGGCGGGCCAGGTTATCCCAGATGTAGCCCGTAGCCGGCGCATCCACGTCGGGCTGGCCGAGCTCCAGCGGAAATTCATCGGCAACCGTGCCCTGGTAGTCATAGGTGCGCTCCTGGCTGCGATACCCGATCTGCCAGGTTTTCTCGTTGTAGTCACTGGTTATGGCCGCGTTCGACCAGTCGTGGCCGTCACCGGAAACTTCCCCGCTGTCGTAAAAATTGTCGAGCACGCCGAATTGCAGCGCCAGCTTATGCTGATTAGGCGTGATGTTGGCGCCGTAGATCGTGAGCGAGGGATCACCGTTGCCAACGCTCTGGCCGTTGAGCTTCAGGTCGCCGAGTATCTGATCGTAAGTGCGATTTTCTTTGAGGATGTAGATCACATGGCGGATAGGGTTGGATCCCGACTGGAATTTGATCTTCCCGGGATCGGCGAGAAAAAGACTGCTCTCTTCCACCCGCTGCGTTAACTTCGGCAAATCTTTTTCTGCGCCGCGAAAGTTCAGGCGGGAGAGCGAACCGTACATCAAAGTGGGAAGGTACGGATGCTCACGGCGCCTGCGTTCACTTTTTAGCAAGCTGAGACCGTTGTTCGGGCCGGAGCTCTCTCCTTTGGC
>JBGQIG010000420.1:0-2011 GCA_041498365.1 Terriglobia bacterium
CTGCTCGCGCTGGCGCGGCGCGTCGTAAACAAGGCGGAGGCTGCGAGAAGCTAGCATGGAAACCCGCCCGATCCGGGAACTCTCTCTCCGCCAGCGCCTGATGCTCTTTGCAATGACGACGAGCGGCTTGGGACTCTTCTTGGTTTGCGCCGGGTTCTTTTACTACGACATCCACGACTTCCGGGCCAAAAAGATTAGCGGAATCGAGTCTATAGCGGAACTTCTAGCTGCAAATGCAAACGCAGCGCTGGCGTTCAGCGATTCTAGTGCTGGAGACCAGATTCTGGGGGCAATGCGCATGCGTTCTAGTATCCGTGCAGCCGTTCTTTACCAGACGGATGGCCAACTTCTTGCGTCGTACGTCCGGCGAAATCTGACCGGCCGCTATCTGCCGCCCAAGCGTCCCCCGGAGGGTGTTGCGTGGGGCAAAGATTTTCTGTCGTTCGGCACGGTTGTGTATCTCGAAAAAAAGCCGGTTGGCACACTCTACCTGGAAGATGACTTGAGTGATTTGCATGGCCGGATCATTCATTTCGCTTGGGTCTCGGCCGTCATGGCCTCCGTCTGTTTGTTGATCGTTTACCTACTCTCAGTAAGGCTCCGTCAGACAATCGTGCGACCAATCTATGACTTGGCCTGGACCGCTCGTTTGGTTGCATCCGTAAAGGACTACTCACTACGGGCGCCACAGGGGCGAGGAAAAGAGCTGCGACAACTCAGCGCGGACTTCAATCACATGTTGGAGCAGATCGAGCGACGCGATGCGGCATTGAGCGAAGCGCGCGATGTGCTGGAACTCCGCGTGGCGGCGCGCACCAGTGAACTGGAGATGGAGGTCAAAGAGCGAAGGCGGACAGAGCTAGCTCTTCAGCATCGCACAACATTTCTGAATACATTGATCGCCAGCAGCCCGCTGGCGATCGCGGTGGGAGGGCCCGACAGCCGGTTCGAGCTTGTGAATCCCGCCTTTGAGAAACTCTTCGGATATACGAGCGGGGAAGCAATCGGGCAGAGAGTTAACGATCTGCTATACCCCTTAAGTTTCAGCAGGGAAGAAACGAATGACCGGCTGAAGTGGGTGAAGCTGGAAACCATCCACGAGACGACAAAGCGAAGGAAAAAAGACGGGAAGCTCGTGGATGTTGAAGTGAACGCAGGGCCGGTGTTGATGGAGAACGGCGAACAAGGTGTGCTGGCGCTGTATCAGGACATAAGCGAGCGCGTTCGGGCCGCAGAAGCATTGCGACAGGCGGAAGAAAAATACCGCGGCATACTGGAGTCGGCCCCTGAGGCCATGGTGATTATCGATCATAGCGGCAAGATCGTCCTGGTCAACTCCCAGGCGGAGGAACTTTTTCAGTACAAAAGGGAAGAATTGGCCGGAATGCCTGTGGAAAACCTGGTTCCTGAACGATTACGGGAAGGTCATGCCGGACAGCGCGCCTACTTTTCCCATCAGCCTCGGGCGAGGGCGATGGCTGCCGGTGTGGATTTGCACGCCCGACGCAGAGACGGCTACGAATTCCCGGCTGAAATCAGTCTAAGTCCCCTTGAAACTGCGTCGGGGATGCTTGTCATCGTGACCATTCGAGACATCGCAGAGCGCCGACAGGCGGAAAGAGAGCTGCACCGGGCCAAGGAGGCAGCCGAAGCGGCGAATCGCGCGAAGAGCGAGTTCCTCGCGAACATGAGCCACGAAATCCGCACTCCGATGAACGGCATTCTTGGTATGACCGAACTGGCTCTGGATACGGAACTTAATCCCGACCAGCGAGAGTATATGGACATGGTGAAGTCCTCTGCCGAATCCTTGCTGGGGATCATCAATGACATCCTGGACTTTTCGAAGATCGAAGCAGGCCAGTTGGAGGTGGAACGTGTCCCGTTCTCGCTGCTGGATTGTATCGAGAGTGCGCTGCATCCCCTGACCGTTCGCGCTCACCGGAAAGGATTGGAAGTGACCTGGGCGGTGCAAGGCGAAATTCCTGAAGCGCTGATGGGCGATCCAACA